>NZ_JADEWA010000423.1:0-4851 GCF_015207865.1 Dolichospermum sp. LEGE 00246 | reverse complement strand
GTGGGGGAGGTGGGGGAGAAATTTCTTTCTTCTTCTTCTTCTTCTTCTTGACTCCTGGACTCCTGATAGCGTTCACCATACTCCTGAACTCCTGACTGGGCGCAGGACCTGCGCCCCTACATCCTGACTTTTGCTATAAAACCCACATTCCGCACCCTTAACTGTCACAAGCGGTTATTACGGAATTTACTTCATAAAAAAGGAGTAAAAAATTACCTTTGGCTCAAAAAAATCAAAATTTGGCGGTTAGAATAGTCTGGGTCAGGATAACCAGGATTTAAGGATGTACAGGATAAGAACGCAGATGAACGCAGATAGACGCAGATGGCGAGAATTAGGAAAATCTCTCTAAAACCTCTTTCCTTCGTTTCCTTTGCGTTCTTCGTGGTTTATTCTTCCATGACTTGTGCGTAACCAACCATCATTAAATCACATCCTGAAAATCCTCAAATCCTGGACATCCTGATTCAGACAATCTGCGTTCATCTGCGTTCATCTGCGTTCTTATCCTGAAAATCCTGATTCAGACAAAAAATAGCTTTACCTATTTATTCACTTCCAATAACTGAGAAGTCTCTAATCTTGACATCCACTTTTCTAAGTAAACTTGATTATGTTTTTGTTCAGATGGATCTTGACTATCTAGAGGATAAGGTAAAAGTCCTAAAATTGCGGCGCTAGTTACACAAAACATAGACTTTTGGAAACTCATACAAATTTGCACTCGCAAATCATCTTCACCCCGAAGACTGCGACGATAAATATTATGTAAATATTCTGGGAGATAATGGCGCATATCCTGCATTAACAATGTGGGAGGAATACCTGCACCACCAATAGGTAAAGGATCTGCGTATAATGCACCATATTGAAATCGAGATTGATCTGGAGGAACTTGATATGCTTGCGCGTTTAAAGAAACTGTTCCTAAAAATGGTGTGCCTCTAAAAAATACCGCTTCTACATAGGGAATTGCGGTATCTGCAAGGAAGGTTAACCCAACTGATTTGGGAATAAGATCATAAACTTTGTCGCCAATTTTGACACTATATGTAATTGGTTTCATTGCATCTGCAACTAAAGCCAATTTAATATGTTCTACAACTTGGGGAATTGTTTTAATTTCGCCGTTGTCATAGCGATCTGATAAATTCAGAAACATATCCGCCATGACTCGCCAAAATTGACCTAATCCAGTATAATAAGCAGAGACTCGTAACTGTTCTATCAAGAATTCGGGAAACAGTTCATTGAGTCCCCAAATGAGGGGATTATATTTAAATTTAGCAGCAATAACAGCTTTAGCTCTATCGTGAAATTCTTGAGTATCTAAGTAGGTATCTAAACCACCACCACCATGCCACATCATGGTTTTCATACAATATTCAGCATATTCAAAATTAATCCGATCATGCCATAAATGGCGGAATAATTTGGCAACAGAAATATCGCCATCAAAATATTTAAAGAAGGGAAAAAATACTAAAAATTGATGTTCAGCAATGTAAATAAGATTTTTAGAATAGGCATCTAAAACTACACCATAACTTTTGAGAATACCAACAACTTCTAGAACGTTTTCGGGACTATCTTTCAGTAATGCTCCACCAGTTTGTAAGCGTTGAATATATTCAGCTAGAGGGTTGTAAGTGGGGCTGTTTTTAGTCGTTACCATTAGTGTTTCTCCAGAAAGTATAAGGAAGGATTGAAGGGTAAGTCATAATTAAATTTAAACTAAAAATAGAAGTTAATTAGTAAATAATATCTAATGTTATAGGTATGTCTGAAAAAATTTCCCTTAATTTAACACGCATTTTACTACCGTCTAAACGACTAGATGTGGCTTGGCATATATCAGCATGAGAAATATCATTTTTATTACCTGTATCATAAACACAAAAAGCTTTTAGATTATCATTAGTTTTTATTGCTCTAACGTCGTGACAAGTTGCATAAATAACACCCTGAAAACTTCTATCTTTACCTCGTTCCTCATCTAACTTTAGCTTGTATTGAACTTTTTTATTTAATTCTTCTCTTGAGGAATAGGTTTTACGATTTACTGACATACCTTTATCTTGAGCATCAGTAAAGGCAAATGTGTTTACTCTTCCAGTTTGTTCATCTATATGAATTGGTGAATAAATTTGCCTCACTAATATTTCATTATTTTCTACAATGCCTGGAGAAAATTGACTAACTGATACATTTTCACAATTACATTGAGGGTCGTTTTGCTGGGCGAACTTACATCTATTAGATGTAACAGTATAAATCTCTGAACAACTCATAGAAAATTAAATTTTGGCGATTAAATTAATTAAGTTTCTGGGAAATTCAGTTTCTTTTTTAAGAGACACAGATTCTTCTCCAATTTCTAAATTACCATCTTTACCATAGTACCAAAATGTTCCATCACCTTCAAAACATATCTCAATATAGATACTGTCTTTTTCCCAATATAAACCAACTATCCCCGTACCACTTACCATTGGTTTAGGTAATGATATGTTATAATCATTCAAACGTTTAACTACAGAAATAGTTTCTTCAATTGTTTTTGATTTAGGCGCAATTCCTTCATAACTATCCCAATCATCAGGTAAAGAAAGATAATTACGTATTTTTGTAACTAATTGAACTAATTTTTGTAATTTGTTATGTCTGCTTTCCTCTTTTTCAAAAGCAACTACTTTATAGGAGTATTGATTTGTTTGCCATTGCTTAATATGAATGGGAGGATTTGGAATTTTAGTTTTATACAAGAATTCATAATTATCTCTTTTGCTGTTTTCTTGAATAAAAGAAGATATTTCACTTTCCAACTTTATGGTTAACATTTTTATTCTCCGTCACTTTCTTTTAAAGTTAAATTTGCCAGTGTCTTAATAATTTCCTCTTTATGACTATCTATAGTATTAATAATTCCCTTTTCGTCAGTTTTAACTTGTGTTAAAAATCTAGCACATAATTTCAGTAAAGTAAGTGTTGGAATGGCTATCTGTACTTTTAATTCTTCTTCAGTTTCCTTTTGTCCATTATTTTCTGAAATATCTACTACAGAGTAAAAACTAAGTTTACTTATAGTTGGTCCAACCATAAGTCCCGCTCCATCAGCATATATTTCTAAGTTATCCGCTTTCATATAGAATACCCTTTAATTTTATTGAACAGGACTGCGTAATTTATGCAAATTCATTCACTTTTTTGATTATATCATATCAGAAACTTGTTGTTCAGATATATACTTTCATTGATAATTAGAGATTGGGATTAAGACATAGGGTGAGTTTTCCCAGTCTCCAATATCCATCGCTTAACTTTTGATTTTAGCTTTATCCAAAGACACGTTAGCTATTACATGATGATTATTCATTTTTACTATTGTGGTAATTGTGGCTTGGGTATAATAGACTAACCAATTGGGTTGAATACCAAAAATAACGATAGTTACGGCTAAAATGATGGCAGGGATGCGATCGCTCCAATACACACGAGGTAAGTTGGTAACTGCTGCTGATAACCGCCCAAAAAAGGCACGATTTAAGAGAATTAGGAAGTAAACCGCAGTTAAACCATTTCCGAGCATGGCTAATAATGTTTGTAACGGAAAAACGGCAAAACTGCCCCGAAAAACAATAAATTCGGAAATAAATCCCACCATTCCCGGTACACCAGCACTAGCCATGACGGCAAAAATCATTAAGCTACCAATCACTGGTAAACCTCGTTCTGGGTTAAGTAGTCCCCGAATGACATTTAAATCCCGACTACCAGCTTTTTTATAGACAACTCCCACCAATAGGAATAACATGGCGGATATTAACCCATGACTAATCATTTGCATGACTGCAC
This sequence comes from Dolichospermum sp. LEGE 00246, assembly GCF_015207865.1. Taxonomy (NCBI): domain Bacteria; kingdom Bacillati; phylum Cyanobacteriota; class Cyanophyceae; order Nostocales; family Aphanizomenonaceae; genus Dolichospermum; species Dolichospermum sp. LEGE 00246. The sequence goes on along the minus strand of NZ_JADEWA010000423.1, from coordinate 996 downwards.
CCAAGACGCTGAGGGGTGTGGATGCGGCGGCTGCTAATAAGACATAGCCCATGTGACCGATGGAACTATAGGCTACCATTTTTTTCATGTCCGTTTGGGCGATCGCACAAGATGCCCCAAACAAAACACTAACTACTGCCCATGTGGCTAACCAAGGTGCTAAATAAGCCCAAGCATCTGGTAACAAATTCATCCCAAATCGCAGTAAGCCATAAGTCCCTAATTTTAATAATATCCCCGCCAATAGCACAGATATGGGTGTAGAGGCTTCAACGTGGGCATCTGGTAGCCAAGTATGGAAGGGAACGAGGGGAATTTTAATGCCAAATCCTACCAAAATTCCGGCAAGGAGTAAAATTTGCGTTGCTAAGGGTAGAGATTGGGCATTTAAGGTTGCTAGTCCAAAACTGGGAGAACCACTCAACCAAACCATCCCCAGGAAACTGGCTAAAATGACGATTCCTGAAAAAGCTGTATAAATCAGAAATTTTGTGGCTGCATAACCCCGTTTTTCTCCCCCCCAAATCGCAATTAGCAAATATAGGGGTATTAGTTCCAATTCATAAAACAGGAAGAATAATAATAAATCCTGTGCTAAAAATGCCCCTGTCACCCCGGCACTTAAGAGCAGAATTAGAGAGTAATAAAATCTCGGACGTTGTTGGGATTCATCGCTGCTATAAATAGCAATACAAGTTAATAGTCCATTAAGAATTAGCAATGGTAGAGATAAACCATCTATACCCAGATTGTAGTTTAAGCCAATTGCATCTACCCAAGGTAGTGACTCAGCAAACTGTTGACCAATTTCTCCGGGATTAAACTGAATTCCCAGGAAAATACTCCATAAGAAAATAATCACGCTAAAGACGAAAGCTATGATTCGCGCTAATTTACCAGAGATGGTAAAAGGATAGAAACCAATAAAAGCCGCACCAATTAACGGCAGTAAAATCAATGTACTGAGCATGAAAGTTAGGGAATAGAGGGTGGGGG
>NZ_JADEWA010000422.1:0-4851 GCF_015207865.1 Dolichospermum sp. LEGE 00246 | reverse complement strand
AATCTTAACTGTCCTAACTGTCCTTGTATACTAATGAAAAGTCTGGTAAAAAATAGGGGTGAAGTAGTGCAAACCATTACACACATATTTTCACAGACACATATCTTCTTAAATTTCTTAAACATGATATTGCCAAGGGGGAGTTCAGCTTTGACAATTTCAGCAGTAATAAATCCTCATCCACTAAAACATCAGGAAAAATGAGGTCATTAAGCAATCAGTCTTATCGCATTGTTGCTATTCCCGGTGAAGGAATTGGACCAGAAGTTGTGGAAGCGTCGCTACAACTTTTGCAACAAGTAGCAAAACTAGAAGGATTTACCTTGCAGGTAGATTATGGTTGGCTGGGTAAAACCGCCTTAGAAAAATTTGGTAGTTACTTTCCCCAAGCGACTATAGATATATGTAATGGATCTGATGGAATTGTCTTTGGTGCAGTTACCCAAGGTGGACTGCTAGAACTGCGAAAACATTACGACTTTTTTTGTAATCTGCGTCCAATTCGGATTGTTGATAGTCTAGTTCATAAATCTAGCTTACGACCAGAAAAAATTAAAGGATTGGATATACTCGTCATTCGAGAATTAGTGAGTGGGATTTATTTTGGATCTACTGGACGTGCTTCAGATGAACAAGGAGATTATGGCTACCACACCATGCTCTATTATGATCATGAGATACGCCGCATTGCTCGCCAAGCCTTGCAAAAAGCCCAACAACGCCGAGGAAAACTAACAGTAGCTCATAAAGAAAATGCTTTACCTAATTTGCCTTGGACTCGTTTAGTACAAGAAGAAGCTACCCAGTTTCCTGATGTTGTAGTCGAACCAATGTTAGTGGATAATTTAGCCATGCAAATGGTGATGAATCCCCAAAGATTTGATGTAATTTTAGCCAGTAATTTATTTGGAGATATTCTTAGCGATATTGGCGGAGCTTTAGTTGGTTCTTTAGGTTTATTAGGATCAGCTAGTCTTAATGCCGATGGATTTGGACTATACGAAGCAATTCACGGTACTGCACCAGATATAGCTGGTAAAGGAATTGCTAATCCTTTGGGAACTATTGGTGCTTGTGTTTTAATGCTGGAGCAGTGGGGGGAAAAGAGAGCTGCACAAAGGATTATGACAGCACAAGATCGAGTTTTAGCTCAAGGATATCGGACAGCGGATTTATCTCCTCAAAGTTCAGAAATATTAGTTAATACTGAACAATTAATACAGCGTTTACTAACAGAGATTTATAATTTACAAAATACAGGAATGGGGGTGCTGCATGAATAATATAAATAAACAAGTTTTAAATTTAGGAGATGATATTAATACTGATGATATTATTCCTGCTAATCGGGCTACAACTTATGATCCTGATATTTTAAAACAATATGCTTTAGAACATTTGATAGGAGTAGGAGAGTTATTAAAATACAATGTAATTGTCGCTGGTGAAAATTTTGGCTGTGGTTCTAGTCGAGAAATTGCGCCTGTAGCCTTGAAAGCTGCGGGAATTGAAAAGATTCAGGCGCGATCATTTGCAGAAATTTTTTATCGCAATAGTATCAATATTGGATTAAATCTAGAAATTTTAGAGGAAAAACAAGAGAATCCTATAGTTGAGGCGATCGCCCAAGCAGGTGGGTTAATACCTTTTAATCAAATGCGTCGTCAGGGAAAAATTGCCACTCCTAAAAGTGTAACTCCCCAAAGACCCATGACCTTAGTAGAAAAACTGCTTGCTAAAGCTTCTGGTAATAATTATGTCCGTCCTGGAGAAGTGGTTTTTGCCCAAGTTGACTTAGCTTTATCCCATGATGCGGTAGCAGGACCAGTAGCCACAACATTTTATAAACACTACGGACAAGAAGCAAAACTGTGGGATGCTCAACGGGTAGTTTTAGTAGCAGATCACTTTATCCAAGTTAATGACATTCGCAATGATCAAAAAGCCAATGTCATGTACCAAGAAATGATTGACTTTGCCAAAGAGCAAGGATGTCATTTATTTGATGTAGTTTCTCCCGGTGAAGCTGCTGGTATTTGTCACGTTTTACTACCAGAAAAAGGATTTGTCCGCCCAGGAATGATTATTGCTGGTACAGATTCCCATACCTGTACCTACGGCGCATTAGGAGCTTTTTCCGCCGGTGTGGGAACTACAGACATGGCCAATATCTATGCTATGGGGGATATGTGGATTCGTGTTCCCTCAACACTGGTATTCGAGTTATCTGGAACTCTACCCGCCCACATCAGCGCTAAGGATATTATTTTGTTTATCCTGGGACAAATTGGTTGTGCTGGTGCTACCAGTAAAGTCATGGAATTTAGAGGGTCAATACTCGAACAAATGCCCTTCGATGAACGCTTGACTCTTGCTAATATGGCCATTGAGTGTGGTGCAATCTGTGGCTTAATTGTTCCTGATGAAACAACCCGCAATTATGTCACAAGTCGTTCTGATCAAGAATTTGAGGAACTTATAGGCGACCCTGATGCTGAGTATGAGAGAATATATAAATGGGAACTCAGTAATCTAGAACCGCAAATTGCCCGTCCTCCCAAACCAGATCAGGTAGTACCTATTAGCCAATTAGAAGAAACCCCGATTACCAAAGCCTTTATTGGTTCTTGTACAGGAGGTAAACTATACGATTTAGCTCAGGCTGCCGAAGTTTTACAGGGTCGCCGAGTGGCAGATGATGTAAACTTATTTATTGTTCCTGCTTCCGTAGAAATTCGGGAAAAAGCAGAAGCATTGGGATACATGGACATTTTTGCCCAAGCAGGTGCAAAGATTCTTAAATCAGGTTGTGGTGCTTGTATCAATTCGGGAATTGGAGTTTTAAACAAAGAAGAAACAGGAGTTTATGCAACCAATCGCAATTTTAAAGGACGCAGTGGCGATCCTACAGGGAAAAATTATTTAGCCTCTCCTAGAACGGTAGCCATTTCCGCCGTAAAAGGCAAAATCAGCCATAATCTTGATTAATTATTAATTGAAAAGATAATATCAAAATGTTAGGAGATTGCAGTGGATGAAATTGTGAAAAAACTTGCCGGTTTAGGTTTTCCGGGGATCATTCTCTTGATTTTAGCATTCGCATCAGCAGGTAGTAATGCTGCTATCGTTGCCGTGCTGACAGCAGCAGGAGGACCATTTGGTATCCTTGGAGGTATAGGTTTACTTGGTCTGGCAAAGGTGCTAAGTGATCTCATGGCTGATTATGGAATTGAGGCTATTTTCAAAGCAGTTTATTCAGAACGTAGCAAAACCGAAACTTTGCGATCGCTACTTTACGAAATTCAAGATTTACCAATTTGCCAGGAGTTAAAAACAAAATTGCAAAATCATCTAAAATTAGAAAGTAAGAACTATTTACCATCTCTAAGAACCGTGAATATATCCTTTGTGAAAATAGAAAACAGCCATATTCCTGATTAAATGAATGAGTTAAACAGTAAATATCAAAATCATACAGCTATCCTGTTTGATTTATAAATTTTTCGTGGAGGCAGGGAATAGGTTTTTAGATGATTTGAGTGTACGGAGTTTTTTCAAAAATCAAATAGGAGTCCTATGTTTGTTGATTATTGCATTGACTATTGTTAGATATTGAGGTTAAATAAAAGAGAAAATGTTAAAAAATCACCTTGATTTGAGATAAAGAGACATTTATCTTCCTTAGTCTAGATACTGCAATAGTTTCTTGAACTATAGAGATATAAATCTCATGCCAATTAAGCCAATTAAAACAGTTTCCACTAACAATATTTAAGGATCTTAGATCATGAACATGGACGAAATCGCAAAAAAACTAGCTGGGCTAGGTCTTCCTGGCATAATTCTTGTAGTCTTAGCAGTTGCATCAGCAGGTAGTAATGCCGCTATTGTTGCAGCCCTAACAGCAGCAGGAGGACCATTTGGTATCCTTGGAGGTATAGGTTTACTGGGTCTAGTAGGAGTTGTAGGAGATACAGTAGGCGCCTATGGAATTGAAGCTATTCTCAAAGCAGTTTATTCAGAACGGACTAAAAACGAATCTATAAGGGCGCTCGTCAAAGAAATCAATGATTTACCCATTTCCGACGTGCTAAAAACACAATTAACCACTCACCTAGAATCAGGAACCCATACAGCGACAGAATCAGAAGTGAGTGAAGCACCAAGAACAGTAGAAATTGTTGATGAAAATGAGGAAGTAGTAGCAGTAGAAGCATAATTTTATGCTTAAATTTGATGACATTCTCAAACAAATGCCATTAAATTAAAGGGTTTTTGAAACTTCTAGTTTTACAACGTCCAGGTACAGACAATTTCACCAAAATCAAATAAATCAGGATGAAATAAAAAATGGCCTCTGAGTCCGATTACAATAGATGAATCTCTCATAGGCCATTTTTATAACACCATAAAACTTGGTCATAATTCTAGAATACTTTACCTAAAAATATAGGACTTACGCACGCTCACTAAGAGGATGTTTGAAAAGTATCAGAATTAATCGAGATCCCCCCAAACCCCCTTACAAAGGGGGCTAAATTCCTCAAAATCCCCCTTGAAAAGGGGGATCTGCGGGTGTCAGATCCCACACGAAAAAGTTTTCAAACAACCTCTAACTTACCATCATATAAATGAACGAAATTGCGTCGTTTTCGGCTTTGGGAATAACTTATTGAGTAGGGTGCGTCAGATAGAAGAAATCTGTTTTTTACCAAATTATTGGGTCTGACGCACCCTACAAGAGATAAAATACACATTACATATTTAGAAAACTTTATCAATGCGTAAGCCCTCAAATAGATAAATTTTCCTGGAATACAATCTGAAATACAAAAATCAAGCTTATTAAGC
>NZ_JADEWA010000421.1:0-4852 GCF_015207865.1 Dolichospermum sp. LEGE 00246 | reverse complement strand
TACATATACAGAGAACACCCAAAAAAATATTATGCTCATTATAAATTTCAATGTCTTCATCACCTCCGTAAGAAAAAGATACTGCATCTACTGGTATCGGTATCATTCCGTTAAGAGTGCAGATACTATCATGTTCAGAGAAGTGAGTTATATCATAGCGAAGATCATTAAATTCTGTTAAATCATCATAGTTCATAATTACTCTACCGCCGTTATCCAACAATTAATAAAACTTTCTTTTCCTGCTTCACGAAAATATTCTTTGAAGCCATTTGTCAAAAGTTTCCTTTTTGCAAAGCCAAGACTTACCTTGCGCGCATTAAATCCACTTTCTAACTCTTGTAATTTTTCTAACGCGAGAGGATCATCATCTTCTTGTGTCTCTCGAAGTAATTGTATAAGAGTTTCTAAAGCCTTTTTTACTCGCTCTGAATTATTGCTAGATGCAAGGGCAAGGGCAGCAAAAAAAGAGTTCATAACACTTTCTTCTCCAAACCATTTTATACCATTTGGTATTCCTTGATCAGCATTTCCTATATATATTCGAGATACTTCAACATCTAAATCAGCATAGATTCTTAGATAATTTTTGAAGGCATCAAACTGATCTCCAAGTTGTTCTTCTGTAGAATCTAAAATTTCTTCTTCCACTAATTTCTGTGCAACAACATTTTGTCTCTGTGTTTCTGGACTTTTGGTTATAAAGCTTTGATATGCGGTTGCAATTCTATCGAGGGGGTACTTCCTAGCCTTTGTTCGGCGTGCAGATTCTTTTTCTTTGAAAATTTCAATATCTGGTATTTCGGCCTTAAGTGTGTCATTTAGAGTGATAAACAAAAGACCGATCTGATGTTTCATAGACATAGGTTTTTGTCCTGCATTGAGGACGATAATCCGGTAAATAAGATTTTTGATGTTACCTTCAAGCCAGAACTCCACAAGAACTTTCTGTTCTGAATTAAAGTCAAAATTCTCCTTAGCTATGTCGTTTAAAATAAACGTCCGTTGTAATCCATCTAAAATATTTACTTGTCCTGGTTTACTTAACGCGCTCTCAAGTTCTTGCCTGTTATGTTTTTGTACAATGGGTAAGATATCACTCACTAATTCTGGTTTTACTGCGAGAGTTATAGAAGGTAACAAAGCACCTTTCATGATGTCAATTTTCATGCGTTCATATGCTTTATATTTCTCGCGCTTTCTTTGAGGTTCATAATCATCAAAGTTATCCCCAACTAAACATAAATAGTCTTTTATGGATAATTGAGCATAAAGAATATCTGTATCTGTCCGTAAGTCTTTTGCTTGTCCAATGATTTTTACTTGCATAGCGTTATTTGTACGTAAAATTTGGCATTTGAATAACTCATAAAAATTAAATATATTGTATCATCATATATGTCCTGTTCGTTGTACCGTAGGAAATCTTGAATCCGGTTTATGTATGTATATCACTATTTCTAACAGAAACTTGACAATTGGTAATGGGTAATTAAAAAGATAAATTTTTATTACCCTTCTTAGCTCTTACCTATCAATTATCAGATGACTGTAATTTAATACCCAAAACTTGAGTATAAGCACCTCTAGCTTGAGTCACCCCAATTGTCCGCTGGGCTGACTCTATCATTGGACGACGCAAACTCACAACTATAAACTGTGCCTGTTGAGCCTGTTGTTTAATCATTCTCGCTAATCGTTCCACATTTGACCCATCTAAAAACATATCCACTTCATCAAAGGCGTAAAATGGAGAAGGACGATAACGTTGCAGGGAGAATATAAAACTTAATGCAGTTAAGGATTTCTCTCCCCCTGACATAGAAGCAAGCCGTTGGACGGGTTTACCTTTGGGGTGTGCGACTAGGTTTAAACCACTGTTAAAAGGATCTTCGGGATTATCTAGTTGTAAATAACCGTCACCATCGGAAAGGACAGCAAAGATTGATTGGAAATTCTCATTTACTGCGTCGAAGGCTTCTTTAAACGCCTTTTGACGGAGGGTGGTAAAGTTTTCAATTCTTAATAATAATTCTGTCCGTTCACCTTCCAAAGTCTCTAATTTTCCGGTGAGTTCTTGAAGACGACCTTGGACTTTATCGAATTCTTCCAAAGCTAACATATTCACAGGTTCCATTGCCTGTAAACGTTTACCTAAACTCCGCAATTCTTTTTGTAAGTCCTCTAAATCAACTTTATTGGGAACTTCTGGTAAAGGACTGGGTAATTCTGCACCTAAATCTCGTAATTGGTTTTGCAGTGCTGTTAAATCTTCCCGGCGTTTTTGTTGAGTTTCTTGCAGTTTCTCAATTTCCCATTGTAATTGTTGTTGACGCAATAAGAGCGATCGCAATTCGGTTTCTGCTGTATCTCGGTTCTTTTTCTCTTCCCCTAAATTCTCTTCTAATTGACCCAATTTAGCCTGAATTGAGGTAATTAAATGATTCAATTCTTCAACTTGACTATTAACTGTTGCTTGTTGCTGTTTTCCTGTGGTTTCTTCCTGCTGATATTGAATAACTCTGGTTTGGGATTCTTCTATTTTTTCTTGTAACCGTTGTTGTTGATTTTCTAAGTTTTTTAATTGTTGTTGAACATCTCGCAGTGCTGTTTCCCGTTGTTGTAATTCCTGTTCTTGGGTTTTAATAATAGCTTGGATTTGTTGCCATTCGCTGGGGGTTTGGGAAGATTCCAACTCAGCTAGGGTATGTCTCAATTGTTGTAATTGAGTTTCTTGTTCTGGTAATTCCCGATTTAAAACTTCTAACCGGGATTGTGCAGATGTGAATTTTTCCGTATTTTGGGAAAGTTGAGAACGAGTATTTTCTAACTGCGTTGTTAAAATCTTAATATCTTTCTTTAACTGTTCTAAATATAATTGTTGTTCCCTGCGGACTTGACGTGCTTCTGTTAATTCTAGGGTGAGGGTTTTAGTGCGAGTTGCTAAAGTAGAAATTGCTTCTCCACAACGTTCTAAAATCCGATCAATATCCATTAAGCGAGATTTCAAATTAGCGACTTCTTGAGATTCTCCAGCTTCGCCATTATCAAACCGCAAAGATGAACGTTGATTACCGCTACCTCCAGTCATTGCGCCGCTTGTTTCCAATAATTCCCCTTGTAAAGTGACTATCCGATATAGTCCCATGTTTTTCCGAGCTTGGGCAAGAGTCGCAAATACTACCGTTGCACCAAAAACATAGGCAAATACATCATGATAACGGCGATCGCATTCTACCAAATCTACCGCATAACTGACAAACCCATCAGCTAAACGCAGAGTTGCATCTTGGGTAAATCTAGGGACTTTAATCTTATTTAAAGGTAAAAAAGTTGCCCTTCCCGCCCGTTTTTGTTTTAATAGTTCAATACCCGCAGATGCCACGCTATCATCTTCAACCACAATATGCCCTAAACGTCCACCAGCAGCCATTTCCAACGCTAATTGGTGTTTAGGTTCAACCTTGCCCAATTGCACCACCAAACCGCACAAACCGGGCATTTCTGACTGTAAAATTACTTTACTGGCTTGTGTTCCTTGGATTTCCTGTTGCGCTTGCGTCTGTGCCTCTAATTTATCTAATTGACGTTGTTTGTCCCGTTGTTCTTGTAAAAGTCGTTTTTGGGTATCTTGTTGAATTTGTAACTCTTGTTCTGTCGCAGCGAGATTTTCAGCTAAATTTTGAATGGGTTGGGTAGAAGCATTAAATTCCGTTTCCAGACGCGCACATTCAGCTTGTTTTGCGGTTAATTCCGGTTCTAAACTAGCAATTAACTGAGATTGTTCAGAAATGAGTTGTTGTAATTGAGTATTCCGTTCCTGTAATTGTGCTTGTTCAGTGCGTTGGGGTTCAAGAGTATGCAACAAAGATTCAATTTGCCGATTCAAAGCTGTTTGTTGTTGTACCCAAGCTTCCGAAGCTGAGGCAATTTCCGCAGCAGCTTGACGAGAGGATTCTAAATTTTGTTGTGCAACGTCACGTTCTGATTGTAGAGACGTTACATGAAACGTCTCTACATTATGACTTTTCTTAGCTTCCTCTAAAGTAAGTTGATATTGCTGAATTTCTTGATAAGTTTGATTTAACCGCTTTGTAGATTCTTGAATAGATGTTTCTAACTCCCGTTGTTGTCGTTGGAGTTGTTTCCGTTCCGCTTCCTGAGTGGCGAGATTAGACTGAACAGCAAGAACTTCCTCCTCACCCAAAGCCTTTACACGGAGATTTAGCTGCTCTAATTCAGTAGTTTTCTGATTAATTTGGGAATTAGTTGTATTTAACTGAGTAGTAAAATCACTGAAATTGCGATCGCCCTCTTGAACTTGTGCAACCAGTTTTTCCTGCTGTGCTTGGAGAGAACGCCAAGATAACACCGCTTCCCAGGATTGTTTTTGGATAAATTCAATTCGCAATAATTGATACTTTTCCGCCTTAGCCTTATCTTGAGATAGGCGATCGCATTGTCCACTTAACTCAGTTTGAATAATCCGACAACTATCCTCCTTATCCTTCACCTCATCTAAAGTGGACTTAGCTTGGACAATTTTCCGATCATAAGTCGCCACCCCAGCCAACTCATCAATAATTTCCCGACGTTCCCGCGCATTCATGGAAATGATGCTGGTAACATCCCCTTGCAATACTACATTATACCCTTCAGGATAAATCCGCAGTTCCTCCAAATCCTCATGTAACTCAGTCAGAGTACAAGCCACACCATTAATATAATAATTCGAGGTATACCCCCCCTGCTGAGACACCCGCAACCGCCGAGTCACACTCCACTCAGAGGATTTTGGATTTTGGATTTTAGACTTTGGATTTTCTTCCCCCACTTCCCCAACTTCCCCAAC
>NZ_JADEWA010000420.1:0-4854 GCF_015207865.1 Dolichospermum sp. LEGE 00246 | reverse complement strand
AGAGGGTGTTTGAGAAGTTTTTAATGTATAAACAAACCCCTCTCCAAACCTCTCCCCGAAGCGGGGAGAGGCTTTGAAAACCCCCTTCCCTCGTAGGGAAGGGGGCAGGGGGGTTAGGTTTTTGGAGATTATCGGTTTCATCTAATACTTTTAAAACATCCTCTAAATATTGTTTAGCATCACTACCATCTTTACCAGCAATGATAATAGCTTTAGATAATTTTGGATGTATCCATTTGCTATGACTTCCCTTTGCCGGTTTATATGTAAAACCGGATTGCAGTAATAAATTTTTCAGTTCTCTAATTTTCTTAGGCATATCTAATATAATATCATTGTCCCAAATATGCTTCTAAAACTTTGGTATTATTTTGGATTTCTGTGGGACTACCAACGGCTAGATTTTGTCCTTCAGCTAATACCCAAACTCGATCACATAAGGACATAATTACGTCCATGTTATGTTCAATAATCAAAAATGTCATGCCGTCGTGACGATTCCAAGCTAGAATGCGATCGCATATGTCATCAATTAATCTGGGATTTACGCCAGCAGCAGGTTCATCTAGCAATATTAACTTAGGATTAGTCATCAATGCCCGACCGATTTCTAAAAGTTTCCGCTGTCCCCCAGATAAACCACCGGCATAATCAGCGGCTTTTTTTTCTAAGCCTACTGACTCTAACAAAAACATTGCTCGTTCTTTTAGTTGCTTTTCTTCTTTAGCAACAATGTGGGGTTGAAATTGCACTTGCCAAAAATTCTCACCGGTTTGTTTTTGCGCTCCCAAAAGCATATTTTCTAATACTGATAACTTCGACAAAACCCGGGCAACTTGAAAGGTTCTCACTAATCCCTGTTGGGCAATTTGGTATGGTTGTAATTGATGAATAGGTTCACCATCAAAAATCACTCTACCTTTATCGGGACGAATAAAATTAGAGAGTAAATTAAATAAAGTAGTTTTCCCAGCCCCATTGGGACCAATTAACCCAGTAATGCTACCTTTGATAACTTCGATATTCGCTTCCTGAACTGCTTTAATTCCGCCAAAATTTTTAGAAAGTCCAGTTGCAGCTAAAAGAGATAGTTGGGGTGATGCGATATTATTTACCATTATAATTTTCTTCTCAACTTCATTTCTAGGTTTTTTTGTTGGTTTTTAATTATTGTTATGAAATAAAGATTGTCGGATTTGATCAAATTTCATCCCTGTAAAACCTCAGCCACAGTTAACTTTACATCACTAAATAGAGGCGAACAAATCATCTCATCTCCCCTATAAACCTGCTCCTCATAAAAACCCTCCACCCATTCTAAAACCGTCACTTTTTGCCCAATTGGATCAACAATCCAATACTCAGTAATTCCCCGCGCTGCATACTCAGAACGCTTATAACGATAATCACGATTTTCCTGATTTGGACTCACTACCTCAACCACCAGCAAAGGCAGCGGCATATCCATTAAAATCAGCGAGCGTGTAGCCCCCTGCATTACCTGAGCTAATTCTTCAGAAAACACCGTCAAATCAGGAACACGCACCCCCACCTGGCGACTATTCACAGCGATTTCTGTTTTCATACTCAAGCGGTAATAGGGAATACCCAATTGCAGAAAATAGGCAACTAAAAACATTGCTATGCGCCGATTTATCTCACTTTCTAAAGGCATAGGAATTAATTCTCCGTTCTCAAATTCATATAAATTATCTGTCCCATCGTCATAATTAAGAAATTCCTCAAAAGTCATCTTGTTAGCAGTTGCAACTATCATGGCTATTCCTCCCATAAACGGCTCGTATCAACTATTTTAACATCACAAATGCCCAATTATTTACCAAGAGTCAGTTCCTCCTTTTTCCCTAAAATCCCTTGAGGTCGCCAAATCATCAACACCATTAAAAGTAACCCAATAAACATGATCCGAAACGCACCAATCCGTTCTACATCTAGGGGAACAATTTTGGGTAAAAATTCTCTAGTGATAGCATCATAGGTAAAGAAAATAACTGCACCTAAAATAGTTCCCAGATTGTTGCCAGAACCACCTAAAATTACCATAATCCAGGCATCAAAGGTAAGTTGGGGTTGGAAGTTATCGGGGTAAATTGCGCCTAGTTGCCAAGCAAAAAATGCTCCAGCAATCCCCGCAATTGCCCCACCTAACATTAATGATTGGAGTTTATAGGAAAAGACGTTTTTACCTAAGGCTTTGGGAATTTCTTCATCTTCACGAATAGATTTTAGCACTCTTCCCCAAGGCGATCGCACTAAAATTTCCAACCGCCAAAAAACAAAAGCTAAGATTAATAATATGAACAACATTAACCCGGCTTTGGGATTATAATTATATAGTCCAATCACACCAGAAATATAAATTGCAGCAGCTAATAACCCTAAAGCAATTCCGACTATTAACCGAGAAGTAAATTCTTGTTTAAGACTACTATTTCTGACTGTATTATTATTTACAGAAATTTGAGCAGTTCGCACCCAATGCCATAGAGAAAATAATGTGATTCCTGTTAAGAGAGAGAGAACAATAATCATAACCAAGCGGAAAAATAAATTGGGAGTTGTTGATAAAGGGATAACATAACTTTGCACACCGAAAGATCCCGATATCCACGTATTACCTACAGGCAAATTCTGGTTATTGACTATTAATCGAATTAATTCACCTGTACCAATGGTGACAATTGAAAGATAATCTTCGCGTAACCGCAAAGTTGCAAAGCCAATTACTAAACCAAGCATTGCGGCTACAACTGCTCCGATTCCCGCCGATAGCAGTAACGGTACCCCCTTGAGACTTAATAAAACCGTCGTATACGCACCCAAAGTCATGAAAGCAATATGACCAAAGTTAATTAAACCAGTAAAACCCCATTGGAGATTGAGTCCTAGTCCGAACAGGGCGAAGGTGGCGGTAGAAATAGCGAGAAAAATCAGGTATTCGATCATAATTTAGTTACTTGCCATTTGTCATGTTTGAGTTATCAGTTATCAGCCGTTAATGTAACGCAATGTAAACTGAAACCCCTCTATATCCGTTATTCTATTAAAAACTGTATAAGACAAAGCAGGGATCGCCAAAAGCATACATTAAACTTGTGTTTGACCAACACTTTATTTGAGATTTCCCTATGGATTCTAGGGTACTTTGGCAACGATACCAGGACTGGTTGTATTTTCATCCAGGATTAGGACTATATCTAGATATTAGTCGAATGAGGTTTGATGATGCGTTTCTGGCATCATTGCAACCTAAGTTTGACAAAGCGTTTGCGGATATGGTGGAATTAGAAAAAGGGGCGATCGCCAATCCCGACGAAAACCGCATGGTAGGACATTACTGGTTGCGGAATCCAGATTTAGCCCCCACCCCCGAACTCACCCAAGAAATAGTTCAAACCTTAGAACAAATCGAAGCTTTTGCCGACCAGGTACACACCGGGGCAATTCATCCCCCCAAGGAGTGCCGCTTCACGGATATCATTTCCATTGGTATTGGTGGTTCAGCCTTGGGTCCCCAATTTGTCACCCAAGCCCTATCTCCCGACTTACCACCCCTACAAATTCACTTTATAGACAATTCCGACCCCACCGGAATTGATCGGGTTCTTGCCCAACTTGGCGATAAACTAGCCACAACCTTGGTATTAGTCATTTCCAAATCTGGAGGCACACCCGAACCTCGCAACGGCATGATTGAGGTCAAACAAGCCTACACAGCCCAAAAATTAGACTTTGCTAAATATGCAGTCGCTATTACCGGACAAGATAGCAACCTGGATAAAGTCGCCAAAGCTGAAAATTGGTTAGCCCGGTTTTCCATGTACGATTGGGTTGGTGGACGTACCTCAGAAATGTCCGCTGTAGGGCTAGTACCTGCGGCATTACAGGGCATAGATATCCGTGCCATGCTAGATGGTGCAAAAGAAATGGATGATGCCACCCGCGTCCCCAATCTCAAAAACAACCCAGCCGCTTTATTAGCCCTTGCTTGGTATTTCTCTGGAAATGGCAAAGGTGAAAAAGATATGGTAGTCCTCCCCTACAAAGACAGTTTGTTGCTATTTAGCCGCTATTTGCAACAACTCATCATGGAATCTTTGGGTAAAGAAAAAGATTTAGATGGGAAAACTGTATTTCAAGGGATTGCAGTTTATGGCAACAAAGGCTCAACTGATCAACACGCCTATGTGCAACAGTTGCGTGAAGGTGTCCCCAATTTCTTTGCCACCTTAATTGAAGTTTTAGAAGATCGCCAAGGAACATCCGTAGAAGTTGATCCTGGAGTGACTTCTGGTGATTATCTCTGTGGTTTCTTGTTAGGAACTCGTCAAGCATTGTATGAGAATAACCGCGATTCGATTACAGTCAGCATTCCTCAAGTTAATGCTCGCACAGTTGGCGCGTTAATTGCATTATATGAACGGGCTGTGGGTTTATATGCCAGTTTAATAAATGTCAATGCTTATCATCAACCAGGTGTGGAAGCTGGTAAAAAAGCTGCCGCTGTGATTCTCGATTTACAAAAACGAGTTTTAGAAGTGTTGCAAACCCAGAAAAAAGCACTTTCTATTTCTGAACTGGCAGATATGTCCGGTGCTGCTGAAGAAGTAGAAGCAATTTACAAAATTCTCCGTCATTTACACACCAATAATCGGGGTGTAGTATTAACTGGTGATTTTGCTAAACCTGGAAGCTTAACTGTTTCTCTAGGCTAAAAATTTCAGATCCCCGACTGCAATTTAGATCCCCGACTTCTTAAAGAAGTCGGGGATCTGGTTTTTTTGGTTTTTATTTTCAAATTCTGTGGCTATAAATTATCAAAAATATTAAAAC
>NZ_JADEWA010000419.1:0-4866 GCF_015207865.1 Dolichospermum sp. LEGE 00246 | reverse complement strand
TGGCAAACGGCATCAGGCGGGGAACCGTACATCTAAGGTAATACCTGAAAAGCGGATATTATTCGAGCAGTTGTGTTTGCAATTATTCGATTAAGAATCCCCGTGTCTTTAGACCGGGGAGTGTCAATTGAAAAGCTACTGTTTCACCACTAGCAGCAAATAAGCCATCTTCCCAAAATCCTGGGACACCATCAATTTCAATATTGGCACGCATTCGCCGCCGCATTTCACCAACGCTGATACCAGAAAACCAGGATGCAACCTCTGTTAAGGTAGCTGTAGTGAACTACCCACACTGACCTGACGGTACAGTGTCGGCTTCCTGTCCAACAGAAAGCACAGTAGTAGACTTCTTGCGTCCTCTATTACTGCGACTTATTTCTGGGCGACAGGCTTCTTGATGAAGTTGTTCATGGGGGAAACCCCCAAGACCACACTAGTGGTCTTTTTTCAGTGTCTAAAACAAATACTTTGGACATAATATTTTGCTCCAAAGAGCCTCCTTGCGGGTAATGTTAGCTAGATGCCTCCGGCACGCTGGCGCGAACGACAATGTTAGAGGTCGGTAACTATCTTAAAAGCACTGGTTTAACCCTTAAGCCTGTTTAACTTTTAAGTTCTAGAGCAGGGAACTAGCTACGCATCCTCTGGTAGGTCTTTAACTCTTACCTCTAACGTAGTTCGGTTAAGAACTGAGTCTGGTCAACTAGGCTTTTACAAGCCCTCACTTACCCGAAGGGAAGTGATGGGTGGTTGACGGTTGTTGAGATGAATAGGCAGGAGATTTATCAATTGTACCCATTCTATCGAGAGGCCAAAAACGAACTACAGCCCGACCAATAATATTACTACGGGGAACAACACCCCAACAACGACCATCATAACTGTTAGGACGATTATCACCGAGCATGAGGTAGTAATTTTGTGGGATAATTTCCGGTTGAGCCAAGAAAGGAGGCTTAAGTCCACTGCTGTTACAAGCTTCAACGAACGTTTGTGCAGTAGAAGATAGATAAACATCTTCCCGTAAAGGCTTGCTGTTGATATATACTTTGCCTGCTCTCAGTTCTACTTTTTCACCAGGTAAACCAATTACTCTTTTAATAAATGCTTCCCGTTCAGGATTATTCTGTATTTCTTGGGGCGGTAAAAATACTACTATATCTCCCCGTTCCGGTTTAGCAAATCTATACTTTACTTTATCAACAATAATTTTGTCTGCCTGCCATTGGTCCTTTACACCATGCAGGGTTGGTTCCATTGAACCAGTGGGAATCCAACGAGCTTCGGCGACAAAGGTACGAATTCCTAGAGCCAGAAAGATACTCAATATCATCGTTTTACCTAGCTCTACTATCCAGGAGTTATCGGGTTCTTGGCTAGAGTTTTTATCAGATGCTTGATTTTGCATGAAATTGTTGAAGTATGTTATGAGACTAGTATTGAACTCAGAGGGAGAGACTTGATATTATTAATCTTAACGAGATGGAGCAGAGGGTAGGTAAATAAAGTAAAAAATCTAGTGTTTTCCTTTTATCAGCTGCAAACATTCAGGTTTTTAGCTTTCTTAACTATAAACATTTTTTAACACAAAACCAAAATCGCTGATTCTTCGTGCCAATTAAGTTTATCTTAAAGAAAAAGTTATCTATCATCCATAAATAGTTCCTTTATCCTGAAAAATCTTAAATCCATGTCAAAACAAAGTTTACTGATTCGCCACGCTGAAATTATTTTACCCAATGGTGAGTCAATGATTGGCGATGTGTTGATAGAAGGAAGGCACATAACCCAAGTAGGACAAGAAATTACTAATGCCACACCCACTTGTGAGATTGACGCACAAGGATTAACTTTGTTGCCTGGTGTGATTGACCCCCAGGTGCATTTCCGTGAACCGGGTCTAGAATATAAGGAAGACTTATTTACTGCCAGTTGTGCTTGCGCGAAGGGGGGAGTTACTTCCTTTCTAGAAATGCCGAATACAAGACCTTTAACCATTACTCAATCAGCTTTAGATGATAAGTTACAACGGGCAGCCCAGAAGTGCTTAGTTAATTATGGCTTTTTTATTGGGGCTACGGCGGATAATTTACCAGATTTACTTTCTGCCCAGCCAACACCGGGAATTAAGGTGTTTATGGGGTCAATGCACGGACAGTTGTTGGTAAACCAGGAAGAGGCACTAGAGGCGATTTTTGCGCGGGGAACTCGTTTAATTGCTGTTCATGCGGAAGACCAAGGGAGAATTAATCAACGAAAACAGGAGTTTGCTGGGATTACAGACCCGGCGATTCATTCCCAAATTCAAGATAATCAAGCTGCTTTGTTGGCTACGCAATTGGCGTTAAAGCTTTCTAAAAAATATCAACGCCGTTTACATATTCTGCATATGTCAACAGCAGAGGAAGCGGAGTTGCTGCGTGAGGATAAACCTAGTTGGGTGACGGCAGAGGTAACACCCCAACATTTACTGTTGAATACTAGTGCTTATGCAACTATTGGTACTTTAGCACAAATGAATCCACCTTTGCGATCGCCCCATGATAATGAAGTTCTCTGGCAAGCTTTACGTGATGGTATTATTGATTTCATTGCCACTGACCACGCCCCCCACACTCTAGAGGAAAAAGCCCAAACCTACCCGAACACCCCTTCAGGAATGCCCGGTGTAGAAACTTCTTTACCTTTAATGTTAACCGCTGCTATGGATGGAAAATGTACTGTTGCCCAAGTTGTGCAATGGATGTCTAAAGCGGTTGCTGTAGCTTATGGTATTGCCAATAAAGGTGAAATTACCCCTGGTTATGATGCGGATTTAGTTTTGGTAGATTTAAAAAATTACCATGAAGTTAAACGGGAAGAAGTTGTCAGCAAGTGTGGTTGGAATTCTTTTGAAGGTTGGAATTTAACAGGTTGGCCTGTAACAACAATTGTCGGCGGTGAAATTGTTTATGATCATGGTCAGCTAAATACACAAGTTCGTGGACAAGCTTTAACTTTTTCGTAGTTAGTTGTCAGTTGTTAGTTGTTAGTTGTCAGTTGTCAGTTGTCAGTTGTCAGTTGTCAGTTGTCAGTTGTCAGTTGTTAGTTGTTAGTTGTCAGTTGTCAGTTGTCAGTTGTTGATATACTCAAAACGGCTGGAAGCTGGACTTTTTTATCATACAAAGAACAAGTTCAAAGCCTCTCCCCGTTGCGGGGAGAGGTTTGGAGAGGGGTTTCATATTTGGTTAAACTATTAACCGTTTTCAGTATAGTTCACAATTTACAGTAATAATTTCGGCTTGACGATCGCCATTTTCACCATATTTTAAACATACTTTTAAATAACTATCTGGTAGATATGGCATTCTTTCAGCCCATTCAATGGCGACAATTCCTGGTGTTACTTCTATGCCTTCCCAGTAACTTTCCAGGTTCAAGCCTGTAACTTCTTGAGGTTCTAGACGGTATAAATCCAAGTGATAAAGGGGGATGCGTCCTTCTGTGTACTCATTAATGAGAGTAAAGGTAGGACTAACAATAGAGTCAATTATCCCCAAACCTTTACCAATACCTTGGACTAAGGTAGTTTTACCAGCACCTAAATCGCCTTCTAGTAAAATCACACTACCAGCATTTAAAGTCTCACCAAGGGTAATACCTAATTGTTGTGTTGCTTCCATATTAGGAAGGAAGATTTTAGTCATTGATAATTGGTAATTGGTAATTGGTAATTGGTAATGTCTAAGAGGGTGTTTGAAAAGTTTTGAATGTATAGACTGACCCCTCTCCAAACCTCTCCCCTGCAAGGGGAGAGGCTTTAAAACCCCCATTCCCTTGCAGGGAAGGGGGGTAGGGGGGTTAGGTTTTTGGAGATTACTGGTTTGATATAATACTTTTTAAACAACCTCTAAGCATTATCCAGTGTATCGGGATTAACGCCTAAATCACGCAACAGTTGTCCTAGTTGTTCAACTTTTCTTTTTGCTTCTATTGTTTCTTGTTCAGCAAGAATAACTCTTTCATTAGCCGCAGCCGCTTCTTCTGTTGGTTCAGGAATTAATTCTCCTGTTAGTGTGAACCACCTTAACCATAACTTGGGAATATCTCGAAATGTCCCTTGCCATAATCCTAAACTTAAACCTAATTCTGGCATTAGTAAGCGTCCTTCAATCATATTCATAGGTTCATAATGACCACCTACTAACTGAAATGCGCGGACTTCATTGGTGTAGCGGCTAAAAACAATATAGTAAGGAATTCTTAAAATCCGTTCATAAACTTCCCATTTTGTGGGAGGTTTACCTATTTGACTTTTTCTATTACCTAAATCTTCATCTTCTGTACCAGGAGATAATAATTCTACAACTACAAAAGGGTTTGCTGGTTCTTGCCAACTGACATAACTTAAACGCAAATCTTGGCCATTATATAATTTTGGGACTCCTACTACACCAAACCAATCTGGGCGTTTATACCATAAAGGATTTTGCAGATCATAATAAAGCTTCAGATCAGCCGCACTATAAACAATTTCTGGATTCCAGTTTATGGGTTGAAATGTTAAATATAAAAGTAAAGGTTGTAAAAAATGAAAGTCGTCTCGCCAGCCTTTTTCCTCTGGGTTTTCGCTAGGTAAATCATACATTGTCGGTAAAGTTTCCCAAGGGGGAAGGGGTGGTTCAGTTTGAGAAATGATGGAAGAAGTCATAAATATTTTAGTTTGGTAACTGGTAATGGGGAAATATATTTCCGTTCTATAAAACTTACCCAAAATTACCAAAGTCTAGACACATCTGGACAGCGATAATCTTAGTGTTTATTTCCTGCTTCATCGTGGTCTTAGAATGACTTCTAAGAGGTTTTTCCACTCGACAGACAATC
>NZ_JADEWA010000418.1:0-4878 GCF_015207865.1 Dolichospermum sp. LEGE 00246 | reverse complement strand
CTATTATATCAATCAAAATGAATGGGATAGTTGGTTAGAAGATGAAATTGAATTAGCCATAGCTGACGCTAGTTTAGAAATAATGAATGGAAAATTTCAAAGACAACAAATTTCTCAAATGTTAAATAAACCACAATTAATATTAACTGCAACTGAGTTAATTAACTTGACCTATAATTATCAAATTAGAGAATTGCCAGATATTATTGATGATTATTTAGGTAATTTACCCGGTGGTGAAGATTGGAAGTTAGGGAAAAGGTAATCAATATGACACAAGAACTAATAGACCTCAGAAACAGTATTCTAGAACAACGTTACACCGATGCTTTGGCTATTGTTGATGAATTAGAGGGGATGAGTAAACAAGCGATTTTACGAAATATTCAAGCATTTTTGAGAATTTTGTTAATTCATTTAGTTAAAAACCAAATAGAAACCCGATTAACTAATTCTTGGGTTGCTTCTATTCGTAATTCATTGATAGAAATTAAAAAAATAAATCTCAAAGAAAATAAGAAATCCTATTATATCAACCAGGATGAATGGGATAGTTGGTTAGAAGATGAAATTGAATTAGCCATAGCTGACGCTAGTTTAGAAGTTTTGAATGGGATTTATAATGAATTTCAATTAGCGGAAATGGTTAATAAAAATGAGGTAATCTCTATCGCTAGGAAATTTTTGGAATTGACTCATTTACATTCTGTGAAAGAGTTACCAAAAACTATTGCTGAACTGTTAATACAGTTACCCGGTGGTGAAGATTGGAAATTAGGTAAGAAGTGAGATATTGATACAGATACATAAATATTTAAACTCAGTAGCCAATGATCACAAGTAATCAACGAACAATAACTAAACCTTAAAATATGCCAGTTAAATTAACTTTATGCCTTTTGTGACTGTAAGAATCAGCTAAGTCAGACTAGAATTAACCGGGCCAGTTAACCTTTGCTGAAATTCCCAACACAGGAGGTTTAATTTTGACGAAGTTGAAAATTGGTATTAATGGATTCGGTCGAATTGGTAGACTTGTGTTACGTGCTGGTCTTACTAATCCCAATATTGAATTTGTAGGAATTAACGATTTAGTTCCCCCCGATAACCTTGCTTATCTTCTCAAGTACGACTCTACACACGGGAGATTGAAAAGCAAAGTTGAAGCTAGAGAAGACGGTATTGTAATTGACGGTCATTTTGTCCCCTGTGTATCTATGCGAAATCCCGCAGAACTACCTTGGGGTAAATTGGGAGTAGATTATGTTGTTGAATCTACAGGACTCTTCACCGATTATGCTGGGGCGGAAAATCACCTGAAAGCAGGTGCAAAGCGGGTTGTCATCTCCGCACCGACAAAAGAACCGGAAAAGGTAAAAACAATGGTCATGGGTGTAAATCATCACTTATTTGACCCCGCCAAAGACTTGATTGTCTCCAATGCAAGTTGTACTACAAATTGTTTAGCGCCCATTGCGAAAGTCATTAATGATAACTTCGGTTTAGCTGAAGGGTTAATGACCACAGTTCACGCCACAACAGCCACTCAGCCCACGGTAGATGGTCCCAGTCGCAAAGATTGGCGCGGTGGACGGGGTGCGGGTCAAAATATAATTCCCTCCGCTACAGGGGCGGCTAAAGCGGTGGCTTTGGTGTTACCAGAATTGAAAGGTAAGTTAACTGGTATGGCTTTGAGAGTTCCCACTCCTGATGTCTCCGTGGTTGACTTGACTTTCAAAACCACCAAAGCCACTTCTTACAAAGAAATCTGTGCAGCGATGAAAAAAGCTGCGGAAGGTAATTTATCAGGTGTATTGGGTTACACCGATGAAGAAGTAGTATCTACAGATTTTCAAGGTGATTCCCACTCTAGCATCTTCGACGCGGGTGCAGGAATTGAACTGAATGCTAATTTCTTCAAAATTGTCTCCTGGTATGACAACGAATGGGGTTACTCCAACCGCGTCATTGATTTGATGCTGTCAATGGCCAAAAAAGAAGGATTGATTTAGGTGACAGGTGACAGGTGACAGGTGACAGTGAGAACCGCAAGAGGTAAGAGCAAGATTAATATTCTTCTCCCCCTGCTCCCCGCTCCCTGCTCCCCTGCCTCTTCCAGGGCTTAACGGAGTGTGCTACCTTAACGTTACTCCTTACATACTTATGCGTCGCACAAAAATTGTTTGTACTATTGGACCGGCTACATCTTCACCTGAGAAGTTAGAAGCTTTGGTAAGGGCAGGAATGAATATGGCGCGGTTAAATTTTTCTCATGGTGCTTATGAAGCTCACGGACAGGTTTTTCATCATCTGCGCCAGATTAGCAAGGATTTACATAAGCCAATTGCAATTATGCAAGATTTGTGTGGTCCAAAGATTCGGTTGGGGAAATTACCACCGGAAGGGTTAATGTTAGAGGCTGGTAAGGAGGTGACTTTCCTCTTACAGGAGAAGGGGGAAAATATTGACGAGTTACCCTTACCTCTACCCACCCTATTCGCTATGATGCGATGTGGTGAACCCATTTTAATTAATGATGGTCGGGTGAAATTAACTGTTACCAGTCGTGACGCTGATAGAATTCGCGCTCAGGTGAATATTGGCGGTTTGATTTCTTCTCATAAAGGTGTGAATTTACCCGCTACTCCTTTACCCGTAAGTTCGATTACGGAAAAGGATTTAATGGATTTGCGATTTGGGATACAATTAGGTGTAGACTGGGTTGCAGTTTCCTTTGTGCGATCGCCCCAAGACCTCGAACCTGCACGCCGCATGATTGAAGGTGCTGGCTCAAAGATTCGGCTGATTGCCAAAATTGAACGAGCAGAAGCAGTGGAACAGCTAGATGCTATCCTGCAAGTCGCGGACGGAATTATGATTGCTCGTGGTGATTTGGGGGTGGAAGTACCGATTTATGAAGTCCCCCTCATTCAAAAAGAAATTGCCCGTCGTTGTAATCAAGCTGGTAAACCAGTGATTACGGCTACCCAAATGTTAGAGTCTATGATTAGCTCTCCCGACCCCACTCGCGCTGAAGCTACAGATGTCGCCAACTCGATCTTAGATGGCACAGATGCAGTTATGTTATCTGGGGAAACTGCAATGGGTGAATATCCGATCGCTGCTGTCCAAACTATGCACAATATTGCATTAAGAACAGAAACTGTACTCCAAGAGGGAAATAGACATTCGTGGAGTCCTACAGCAGGTAGTCTGACAGTGACAGAATCAGTATCTCAATCGGTGTGTCGCATTGCTTATGAAATTGGTGCGAAGGCGATTCTCTGTAATACTACATCAGGAAGTACAGCCAAACTGGTTTCTAAATATCGTCCCAGCACACCAATTATTGCGCTGACTTCTGACTGTACAGCTTACCGTCAATTGGCTTTATCTTGGGGTGTAGAACCCCTACTAATTCAACCTGTTCACAGCGCCGAAGAAATGTTTGTGAATGTGGTAAACACCGTTGTAGATAGTGGTTTAGTTCAGGAAGGAGACAAGGTGGTGATTACCTCTGGTGTCCCAATTGGTCAATCTGGAACAACAAGTTTAATTAAAGTGCATTCTATTGGACAGCCAATTACGGCATGACGCATTTAAAATGGGTAGTTGGTAATGGGTAGGTGATTGGTAATTGGGAAAATTCTTGTTCCCTAACCCCTAACCACTGACCCCTAACCACTGACTACTGACCACTGACTACTGACCACTGACATTGGAGTATGTTATGCCTAAGAACTTACTAGAAGCACTACGGGCAGTAACCGTTGTGGTAGCGGATACGGGAGATATCCAATCAATTGAACAGTTTAAACCTCAAGATGCTACTACTAATCCTTCACTGATTACTGCTGCGGCACAAATGGCGGAATATCAGGATATTGTTGATCAAACTTTACTCAAAGCTAAAAAAGATGCTGGCACTGCCGCTAGTCAAGCACAGGTGGTATCCCTGGCTTTTGACCGTTTAGCGGTATCTTTTGGATTAAAGATTTTGCAAATTATTCCTGGTCGGGTGTCTACAGAAGTAGATGCTCGATTATCTTATGATACGGATGCTACTGTAGCTAAAGCCCGGGATTTGATCGCTCAGTATAAAGCTGCTGGTATTTCTAAAGAGCGGGTTTTGATTAAAATTGCCTCCACTTGGGAAGGTATCAAAGCTGGGGAAATTTTGGAAAAAGAAGGTATTCACTGTAACTTAACTTTACTATTTGGTCTGCACCAAGCGATCGCCTGTGCGGAAGCTGGGATCACTTTGATTTCTCCCTTCGTTGGTCGGATTCTTGACTGGTACAAGAAAGATACTGGTCGGGATAGCTACCCCGCAGCAGAAGATCCAGGTGTATTATCTGTCACTACCATTTATAACTACTATAAAAAGTTTGGTTATAAAACTGAGGTAATGGGCGCTAGTTTCCGCAATATTGGTGAAATTACAGAATTGGCTGGTTGCGATTTGCTGACTATTTCTCCAGGGTTGTTGACAGAATTGCAAAACACTGTTGCTGAATTACCCCGCAAACTTGATCCTGCCAAGGCAGCAGGGTTATCAACTGCCAAAATCTCTGTTGATAAAGCTACTTTTGATCAAATGCACAATGGCGATCGCATGGCTTCTGATAAACTTGCAGAAGGTATTGATGGTTTTACCAAGGCTTTGATTTCTTTGGAAAAACTACTGGCCGAAAGATTGGCTCGTTTAGAAAGTGAAAAGGTAACTGCTTAATAATTGGTAATAGGTAATTGGTAATTGGTAAAATTCTTACTTGTTCTCTATTACCTATTACCTGCTTGATCTACTACAAGGCTGTTAAGAATCTCCTGTTTCAATTAATTCATTTTTTTTAAATCTTGAAAAATAGCCCTTAAACA
>NZ_JADEWA010000417.1:0-4882 GCF_015207865.1 Dolichospermum sp. LEGE 00246 | reverse complement strand
CCCCCAACCCCCTCCCCGCAAGCGATGAGGGGGCTAAGATCGTCTCTACAAGGTTTCTAGGATACGCATATCCCCGACTTCTTGGAGAAGTCGGGGATATAAATTCCTAAACTTCTGCTTTTTGTGTGGCTGTCACACCTTCAGAATCTTTAGAAAAAGCCTTGGTAATCCAATAGGTGAAAATATGAGAAAGGACACCTAAAGGACCTGCAAATAAACACAAAGCTATCGAGTGAATTGTCCAAATTCCGGTTTTTTGACCTTGCCAATAAATCCATCTACCAACAAATAAATCCATAACCAAAAAGTGAATCCAGCCTGTAGCAGCAGCAGTTTCATTACTAAAAAACTTGGCTATATCTGCTAATTGAGGATTTGATAAAGCTGCGGCGTTTTCTGGGGTAATGCTGATGACAAATAAGTACAAATATGCACCAGCTAAAACTACAAAAGGTAGATAAGATTCCATTACCTTGCGGGTGATATTCCAGTTAGGCAATAAAATCATTAAAGCCCAAAAAGGCAAAACAAAAAGATTGGCAACGTTAAATAAATCTGTGATATTCATATTACAAAGCTACTAATTGAGATTCTATTGCTGAAGATTGTAAATTACGACCGATAAAAACTAAACTGGTTTGTTTTGGTTCTTCTACTTTCCAAGGACGATCATAAAATTTATCAAATCTATTTCCCACACCTTGCATAACTAACCGCATGGGTTTATTAGCAACCGCCACAAAACCTTTAATTCTGTATATTTCTTGTTCTTGTGCCAGCTTTTCTAATGTTGCTTGTAGTTTTTCGGGGTCAAATGTCCGGTCTAAAATCACGTGAGTTGAGTTAATTTCATCATCATGATCATGGTCTTCTTCTGTGTCGTGATGACTAGGACGATCATCTAAATTATCTTCAACTGCGGCAGCAAATCCTAATAAGATAGATGGATCTAATTTACCATAATCACTAGAGACAATTTTCACAACTCTAGGTAATTCATTCTTGACTAATTCTAGGACTTGTGCTTGTGTTTCACTATCAACCAAATCAGTTTTATTCAAAATCACTAAATCAGCACAAGCAAGTTGATCTTCAAACAATTCTTGTAATGGCGTTTCATGTTCTAGACTATCATCTTCTTGGCGTTGGGCGGCGATCGCATCTAAATCACTAGCAAATGTTCCCGCTGCAACTGCGGCACAATCTACTACTGTAATTACTGCATCTACTGTAGCAGCATTGCGGATTTCTTGCCAACGAAAGGCTTTAATTAAGGGTTTTGGTAATGCTAAACCAGAGGTTTCAATGATAATATAATCTATGCTATCGCGGCGTTTAATTAATTCCCGCATTGTCGGGTAAAATTCCTCTTGAACCGTGCAGCATAAACAGCCGTTTGTCAGTTCAAATATGTTAGTTTCTGGATTTGCTTCTGTTTCATCTTCAGGGCAAATTTGACAGGATTTCAATAATTCTCCATCTATCCCCAGTTCGCCAAATTCGTTGACTAATACTGCTATCCGTCGTCCTTGGTTGTTTTGGAGGAGGTGACGGATAATGCTGGTTTTACCGCTTCCTAAGAAGCCTGTGATGACGGTAACGGGGATTTTTGTAGCCATGTTTTCTGTGTGGTTTTGAATCCAATTTTACCATATAAGTAATTGGACAAAAATATTTACAGTCATTGCGAGGGAAGGGAAGCAATCACAACCCCTGCGATTGCTTCACTTCGTTCGCAATGACAGCAATCACAACCCCTGCGATTGCTTCACTTCGTTCTCAATGACAGCAATCACAACCCCTGCGATTGCTTCACTTCGTTCGCAATGACAGCAATCACAACCCCTGCGATTGCTTCACTTCGTTCGCAATGACAGCAATCACAACCCCTGCGATTGCTTCACTTCGTTCGCAATGACAGCAATCACAACCTCTGCGATTGCTTCACTTCGTTCGCAATGACATTGTGTAATTAATTCTGTCTCACTACTTATCGTCAAACCCAGATCCCCGACTTCTTTAAGAAGTCGGGGATCTAAACTTGTTAAGGGGTTAGGAGTTGATTCGGAAAAATCTGTTCCTGATTTGGCTATTGAGGTGGTTGTGACAAGTGGGGGAATTGATGATTTAAGTGGGTGAACACAATAAAACCAAAGTGTGTAAAGAAAATTAAAATATTTATTACTTAATCACTATATTTCCAATTCCCTGAAATATCAAATAATTATCTACAATTAATCGTTCTGCTATATCTGGAACTTGTTGATAAAGATAGGTTTTCAATAAATTACTATCACCACCAGTCATTACAACCTGACTACCAGGAAATAACCGCCACCAAGCCTCAATAAAATCCTTTATCCCACTTAATAAGGTGTAAATTACGCCACTTTGAATTGCATCTGATGTATTCATGGCAAAATGTAGTGGTAAAGATATCATTAAACCAGGTTTTAATAATGGTAATTGTCCGGTTTTTTGTCCCAAACTGGCAAATTGTAACCCTAAACCCGGCAAAATTGCCCCACCAACAAAGCATTGATGATTGTCTGCACCTGTAAAAGTCAATGCTGTACCAGCATCAATTACTAATATGGGAAATCCCCAAGTTATTCCCGCACCCCATACCGCTAAAGCCCTATCAATTCCTAGTGTGGGATACATTCTCTGTAATGGGACATCTTCTAGGGTAATGATGTGAAGATGAGGATAACTTTGCCACAATGCGGTTTGACTAGGAACGACAGAAGCGAGAATCAGGGGTATGGGACAATCTGGAATAATGGGAAGATTGTTAGGTAAAGAAATCGCTGTCAACCAATTATCTAAGGTTGGATATTGAGCTAATTGTTGGATAATAGATGCAGATAGATGAAATGTATCCCCAGTTGAGTATAAAGTTTTGTCTATGAATAATGCCCAATGGAGGCGGGAATTGCCGACCATAAGGACTATAGAAACATGATATTGATCTTTTAGCTGGGGATGATTGTTCACAGTTTTAATTTTCTTAACTTACTCATAGGTTTTTTAAGAAAAATTAATATTCAACCCGTGCCACAATAAGAGCAAGGCATAAATACTCAATTTATTAAAGAGGGGCGTTATGGTATTGCTTATCGAGAAACTAGAAAAGCGTCTGACTATAAATACTGTAGAGATTAGTGAAGATACTACCGCAATTAGGTCTTTAGATTGGGACCGCGATCGCTTTGATATTGAATTTGGTTTACAAAATGGCACGACATACAACTCTTTTCTGATTCGGGGTGAAAAAATCGCCCTAGTTGATACCTCCCATGAAAAGTTTCGCCAACTTTATTTTGATACTCTCACGGGTTTAATTAATCCCCAAGATATTGATTATTTAATTGTGAGTCACACTGAACCAGATCATAGCGGTTTAGTGAAAGACTTATTACAACTCGCGCCTCATATAACTGTAGTTGCGTCAAAAGTGGCAATTCAGTTTTTGGAAGATATGGTACATCAACCATTTAACCGGAAAATTGTCAAAAATGGCGATCGCCTAGATTTAGGAAATGGACACGAATTTGAATTTGTCATAGCTCCTAATTTACACTGGCCGGATACCATTTTCAGCTTTGACCACAAAACCCAAATTCTCTACACCTGCGACGCTTTCGGGTTACATTACTGCTCAGAAAGTACCTTTGATGACGATTTAGCAGCAATAGAAGCCGATTTTCAATATTACTACGATTGTTTAATGGGTCCAAATGCCCGTTCCGTCCTGTCCGCAATGAAGCGCATGGCAGAATTGAAAACAATTCGCATGATTGCCACCGGACACGGACCCCTACTATACCATAATGTCGAAGAATTAACTGGACGCTATCGCAGTTGGAGTCAAGGACAAACCAAAGCCGAAACCCCTGTAGGGATATTTTACGTCTCCGAGTACGGTTTTGGCGATCGCATTGCCCAATCTATTGCTAACGGGATTACAAAAACCGGTGTCGCTGTCGAAATAGTAGATTTAGCCAGCGTTAACGAATTACAAGAACTGCGGGAATTAGTAGGACGTTGTACAGGTTTAGTCGTGGGAATGCCCCCAGCATCCAGCAATTCTAACATTCAAGCTGCACTCAGCACCGTTTTAGGTTCAGCCAAAGAAAAACAAGCCATTGGCATTTTTGAAACCGGTGGAGGAGATGATGAACCTACCTATCCCATATTAAATAAATTCCGGGCTTTAGGCTTAAATATCGCTTTCCCCGTCATTGAAATTCGGGAAACACCCACAGCCAACACCTATAAAAAATGTGAAGAAGCTGGTACAGACTTAGGACAATGGGTAACAAGAGACAAAAGCATCAAAGCCATGAAATCCCTTGCGGCTGACTTAGACAAAGCTTTAGGCAGAATTAGCGGCGGTTTATATATTATCACAGCCAAAAAAGACGACGTATCCAGCGCCATGTTAGCGTCCTGGGTAAGTCAAGCCAGCTTTAAACCCTTGGGCTTTTCCATCGCAGTTGCCAAAGATCGGGCGATAGAATCACTCATGCAAGTAGGCGATCGCTTCGTTCTCAACGTACTCGAAGAAGGTAACTATCAACCATTAATGAAACACTTCTTAAAGAGATTTGCCCCCGGTGCAGATCGTTTTCAAGGAGTGAAAACCCAACCAGCAGAAAATGGCGCACCTATCCTCACAGATGCCCTAGCTTACGTAGAGTGCGAAGTCGTCAGCCGCATGGATTGTGGCGATCATTGGGCAGTATACAGCACAGCTTACGCTGGTAGAGTATCAAATCCCGATGCCATGACAGCAGTACACCACCGGAAAGTCGGGAATCATTATTAGAACCCCACCCCTAGCCCCTCCCCGCAAGCGAGGAGGGGGACAGGAGAGAAG
>NZ_JADEWA010000045.1:0-19929 GCF_015207865.1 Dolichospermum sp. LEGE 00246 | reverse complement strand
ATGTGTATAAGAGCCAGACCCCCTCCAGTATCAAAAGCTTATCCTTTTCTTCCCCCCGCAGCGGGGGGATTTAGGGGGGTGCGATGAGGGGGCTAAGATGTACCTTATATGATTGGAAATTGCTGTATACTCAAAACGGCTTGATTGTTTGATTCTAAACGTAGGGGTTTAGCTCATGCTTTACCCCTACACATCTGGGTTCTTTGTCATTTGGCAAAAGTTTAAATCTCACCCGTGTTTAGTATAACTTCTGACTCTTACTATATATAAAGTAATAATGTAAGTTGCTAGTTAAGTAAATTTTCAGAATCAGGTGGTTATCGAGCGATAGCCTGCGTGGCGTAGCCATAGTCGAGATAATGTCCAGGATTAAAGGATGAACAGGATGAAACCAGAGCTTTTATTACCAATTACCAATTACCAATTACCTATTACCAGCCTCAACGAGATAACTAGCAACTTGAGTTAATAAAGACACAGATTTGCTGTGTCCCTAAAATATTGTTAAATTCCCACCATAGGTAATTTACCTTGTAATTTTTGTAAATTAGCTTGAACACAATTAGTGCAACTACAACCAGTTTGTTCGATTACAGAGTGTGTGATGCTATTTATTTGCGGTGTAACTATATCAAGATTGGCTTGAGTAGATGTCACCACAATCATTTGCACAGCAGGTATAGGTTTGAAATTGGCAGCGTGTGCTGGGTTAACTACTAATAGCAGAGATGCGAAAAACATAGGAAAAGCCAGTAAAATCAGTTTGACTATTTTCATAATTCACACATAAACCATAAACGTCATTAGTCAATTATCAGAGGATTTTCCTACCAGTCAATACTTCTCGCACTTCCAGCATGGCTGAATAGGTGGGGAGAATGTGTAAGGTTTCATTTGCGGGTGTATGCTCTAGAGCAGTAGCGATCGCTTGCTGCAAATTTGGCTCTACAATCAGATTGATGTCACTGTCCAGAGATTCCTGACTATAACGTAGACGTAAAGCCATATCATACACGCGATCGCCACTCACAATCAACGTTCCACCCCGTGCTACCAACTTTTCTGTATCCACATCCCAAATCCATGATACATCAGTACCATCAGGAGTCCTATCATTCAAAACCAATAAAGTAGTTTTATCGGTACTTTGAGTGACGACACGAATAGTTTCATTTGTTCCTACAGGGTTTTTTGATAAAAGAATCCGCACCCGTTTACCGTCAATCACTAAATCTTCCGCACGACCAAAAGCAGCTTGAAAATTATTAATTCCATCCCTAATATTCACCTCATCAACTCCTAATGCTTGCGCTGCTGTAGCTGCTGCCAAAGTATTATATTTGTTGTACAAACCCACGAGAATTTGTGGCCATTCCTGACTTAATAAAGCAGGTTTACTTTTAGTAAAACCACAACTAGGACAAGTAAAATCTCCCAAATGGGACAAATAAACCCCTTGATAATCTAAAGCATGACCACATCTAGGACAATAAATAGAATCAACCGCATGAGGAATAGCTTCTAAATAATTCTCAGGCTCATTTAAACCAAAAAATAACACCTTTTGCGGTAACTGTTGACCCAAATAGGATAAAGTCGGATCATCAGCATTGGGAATAACTACCGTTGTTGTTGGTAAAGTAGCAATCACCTGAGTCCACCGCTTACTAATACTATCCACTTCCCCATATCTATCCAACTGGTCACGGAACAGATTCAAACAGAGAATAATTCGCGGTTGTAATGGTTTTAAAACCTTGGGAACTATATTTTCATCAACCTCCAAAATTGCATAATCTACATTCAGATTTCCCAGCAGACTAGCATTGTCTATCAAAGCCGTCGCTAACCCATTTTCGAGATTTGCACCAGTAGAATTATGGGCAACACAGAAACCATTCCGTTCTAAAATAGTGCATAACAGTAATGCCGTAGTAGTTTTCCCATTCGTCCCTGCAATGAGAATTACCCCATTTTTAACCTGCTGACTCAATAACTCCAAAATCCGAGGTTCTATCCGTCGCGCAATCGAACCGGGTAAAACACTAGCAGCACCAAGACGCAATGACCGCACCAAAAACGTCACACTTTTAGCCATTGATACCGCAAAACCCAAGCGGAGTCTATCTATAACCTTTATTTTCTTACCCACAGTCATGATTTATAAATAACCTATAATTGCCAAAAGAATTTTAACCCTTAATCCCAATTTTATGTGAAGTTGCACAGAATCATGAAATCCTTGAAGAAGGAGTCAGGAGGAAGAATTAGAAGAAGAAAAGAATAGTCTTTAATCCAAGTGATAGGTTTTTGCTAATTTCCACCCTTATTCCTTGCACCTGATTCACCTTTTTCAACCCTCAACCTCTTGATATATCTAGGTTTTATCTTTATATGGCTTACGCCACGCTATCAGCAAGCCCTAATTAGAAAAGATATCATCAATTGGAGTGTAGCCTCTCAATACCTTGTCAATTTTTTGTAGGTCGGGTTAAGCGACAGCGCAACCCGACGCATTTGTTGGGTTATGGCTATGGCTCCTACGTCGCCACGCAAGCTATCGCCACACTATGGCTAACGCCTCCCGTTAGGGATACGTGAACGTACCTCAATCCAACCTACAAATCAAGACTTTTTTCGATTTGGACAAGGTATTGCTAACAAATAATTTTTTCTCTAAAAACACCATGTAAAGGTTATCATGAACTACCCCATCTTACTTCGTTGAAGATGGGGTTTCTACATCCCCATCAGTAAGTTGAGATTTTTGACGTTTTACAGGACCTAGTTGCTTCATACTTCCAGCATTCTTGCGTTTGCTAGTGTTTGAAGTAGAGCTAGAATCATCTACGTCTAAGAGGCTAGTTCCTAACCCCTGTAGATTATTTGAGTGCCAAAATAGCATGACTTCTGCGGCAGCGATATCGCGTTGTTGGGTGTACCCGCAGTTATGGCAAACATGAGTTCTTTCGGCTAAGGTTTTTTTCTCTTGATGTCCACATTTTGGGCAGGTTTGAGACGGTTTCACTTTGCGAGTAGGTACTTCTACAAACAAGCCACCAATATCTGATAATTTCGCTTTTAGAGCGGACTTTATCATCCCCATTCCTACATCAAGAATTGATTTATTCAACCCAGCTTTTTGCTTTTTACGGTTACCTTTTTTGGCTTTGGCACTCATGTTTTTGACTTCTAATTTTTCAGTAACTACCGTGCTATTACCGCTGATTATTCGTGTAGTTTCCTGGTGAACAAAGTTTTGTCTTTGGTTAGCAACTTTTCTCGAAAGTTTACTAACTAATTTCTGAACTTTTTTCCACCTTCTAGAAGCCTTGACTTTTTTCTTGAAATTGGGAGCGCGTTTTCTGCGTTTAGCTTTTCCTAATTGTTTATTTTTTTGTTCTGCGTTTCTGAAAAACCGAGGTGCAGGGACTAAACCATTTTCTTCACCGTTTGTTCAAGCAATTGCATCGTTGCAACCTAAGTCAATTGCAATAATCCCATTATCAGTTTTGCGGCTATTTTTTAACAAAGTATCATCAATTTCTAAGACGATGGAAGCGTACCATTTTCCATTACGGTTAACGATATCTAAAGCCTTGGGATGTCCCCAAAGCCTAGCTTTACCCCGCATTTGAATCTGACCAATTTTTGCTAATTCTAAATAACCGTTGTCTCCTGTACTGTGGACTTTCCAGCCCGTAAAAGATGGGTAAGTCCAACCAGAGTAATGACGAATTGACTTGAATTTAGGATACAATGCTAGTCCCTTGAAAAATCTTTGAAAAGCAAAATCAACCCGCTTCAAGGTAGCTTGTAACGCTTGGGAATTAATTACTTTATATTCTATCCATACTTCCTTGAATTCCGGTAAACAATTCTGCTGCTCGAAGTAAGAAACAGATTTACCAAACTTCTTGTATGAAGTAATGCGGTTGGATACAGCAGCATTGTACAAATCTTTATGAAGTTTGCGGTGGTAGTGCAACATTTCATTGACTTGCTTATTAGGATATAGTCTGAAAGTCGCTCTACGTAACGCCATTGATAATTACCTCTCATTCACTTTCTTAACTTATGCTATACTAGCATTGTAAATTCGCCGACAACCTAATATTTTGTCAAAAACTCAACTGTCCTCAAAATTCTTTTACTTGCAGTAAAAAACATTTTTTGAACGTTTCGTTTTTGACTTGCTTACATCCCCACCCTATGAGTACATTGAGGGTGGGGAATTACGCAAAATAGTTAAAAATTTAGTCTTTCCATTTTTAATTGTTAATTTTTGAGGCTCTTGAGTACATAATATGCAAAATCTGAACAAAGAAATCTCATAAAGCTTGCTGTGTAGAAGAAATAAGCCATATTTTTGAATATTATGGCAAAATTTTTTTTCTTTGCCCTGTTCCCAGTCAAGAGTTCCCAGTTAAGAGTTCCCTAAGTAGTGAGACAGAATTAATTACACAATGTCATTGAGTTAGCGCAGCGTGGCGTTAGCCATATGGAACGAAGTGAAATGAAGCAATTCCAAGGGTTGTGATTGCTTCCCTTCCCTCGCAATGACTGTAAATATTTTTGTCCAATTACTTGTTACCGACTGGTAACTTAGCATAACAAGTACCGAAGAGCCATTTTTGATTGCTATCAATGACCTTGCCAGCGCTGAATTGGTATACAGTCAATATCTAGTTGATCTAGGGCGCGAGCAACCACAAAATCAACTAAATCCTCAATGGTTTGAGGGTTGTGATACCAAGCAGGAATAGCAGGTACTATTCTCACGCCAGTTTCCGCTAAGGTCGTTAAGTTCCGCAGGTGAATTAAGCTAAAAGGAGTTTCTCTGGGGACAATTACCAGTTTACGTCCTTCTTTAATTTGGACATCTGCGGCTCGTTCTAGTAAATCAGAACTGAGTCCCCCAGCTAGTTTGGCAACTGTACTCATACTACAAGGCATAATGACCATCCCCAAAGTTCGGAAAGAACCACTGGCAATACCAGCACCAACATCACTCCAAGGATGACACCGAAGTTTCCCCTGTTCGGGAACTCCGGCTTGTTGTCGCCAAAATTGCTCTTGTTTATCTGGTTCTGCTGGCATTCGGATTTCCTCTTCTGCTTGCCAAACTATGTAAGTTGATTTAGAGGCTACCAGTTCAATCTGATATTCTGCTGCCAAGAGAAATTTGAGGGCGCGAACAGCGTAAATCAGACCGGATGCACCTGTTACGCCCAGGATTAAAGGTTTTGTGTTATTGGTCATTAGTCAAACAATTTTGGATTTTGGATTGCCGATTTTGGATTTGTTCCATCCACCAGGGATGGAGTATCAACCCAAATAATTTTTCATCTAAAATCCAAAATCTAAAATCTAAAATTGCTATGGACAACTGACTATTCCTCATCATAGGGTTCTTGAGCAAAGGGGTCGGTTTTATTGGGTGAATAAATGTCTCCTGTATCGTCATCTTCATTGTTACCATTTGCGCCCATACTTTTTGGTAAACCATCAGCGCCAACGGTGACAAGATCAATTTGTTGACGGTAGTAATCAACACTTTTGACTTGTACCATACAGCTATCACCTAATCGGTATGAAGCTCGATTTTTCCGCCCAAATAAAGCCTGTTGTCTGGCTCGATATTCATACCAATCGTCTTTGAGGGAACTGACGTGAACTAGTCCTTCTACCCGTAAGGTATTAGCGAGACTGGTTTCTGTGGGCGATTCTACTGGGACTTCAATTTCGACAAAGAAGCCGTAGGATTGAACTCCGGTAATTACGCCGGGAAAGACTTCGCCAATGCGTTGTTTCATTAAGGAAGCTTTTTGGAGTCCGGCTAAATCGGCTTCAGCTTCTTGGACTTCTTTTTCCCGGTCATTAATTTGCACAATGACTCTGGCTAAGTCACTTTGGATTTCTTGGTGGAGTTCTGGGGGGAGAACGTTCCAATTAATTTCTTCGTGACAATTGGAATGGCGCAGGTTAATCCGATCTTTAACGCGGGTATTCCGGCGATCGCGCCCATGTTCTATTAAGTGATGATACACCCGTTGTAAGAGGATGTCTGGATAACGACGTAGGGGGGCGGTGATGTGGACATATTGGGATAAAGCCAGTCCAAAATGAGAACCTTTGGTGGTGCTGTAGACGGAAGGCTTGAGGGTATCTTGTAATAAATAGGTGAGAACTTGTTCCGAGGGGGAATCGGCAAAAGCACCGGTCAAGTGTTGATAATCTAGGGGTTGGATTTCCAATTCTGGATCTAGTCCCAATTCCACACCTAAATTAACAGCTAGTTTGAGCATTTCCTGAACATCTTCGGGATCAGGTGTGCCTTGAACTCGCCATAAACTAGGAATCCCCAAGGCGCTGAGGTGATCAGCCATGAGTTGATTCACTAATATTACCAACTCGGTGATGAGCGATCGCCCTGGCAAGTCATTCAGTACCACAGATCCCATTGATCCCTCATCATAATAGGGGTTATGACTAGGTGGGAGATTCAACTGTAAACTACCGCGCTGTAACCGTATCTGTTTAATAGCAGTAGCTAAAGTCTGCAAATCTAGTAATTTCTCTTGGACTGCGGCTGCCACTTTGGTGCTTTCAGCGGCGAGGATGCTTTCTGTATCCCCTTGACTGACAGCTACATTTACATTAATCACACTCGGTTGAATTTCCCATTCCTCCACTTCTCCCGATTGAGGGTTAATGGTGATGATCAAGGAAAGAGCCAAGCGATCGCTTCCAGGGACTAAAGAACACCGTTCTGTCACCGCTGCTGGTAACATCGGCAATAATAACTCTCCTAGATACACTGACTTACCACGCTTGAGTGCTTCCCTGTCCAAAGCTTCATCCGCTTGAATATAGTGGGAAACATCCGTAATGTGAAAAATTAATCGCCAATTGTCAGCACTAATTTTTTCGACACTAAAGGCATTTTCTACCACCGACTCATCACCGTTGCTACTCTTAATAGTGAAGGTAAAAACATCACGTAAATCCAGACGATTTTTCAGGTCTGCTTTCAGGAGTCTCTTGGGTAACTTCGCCGCCGTATCGAGGATCGAATCGGGAAAAGTTCGGGATAAATCATGTTTACAAGTGACCAAATCTATATCCGCTGCGGCTTCAGCATCACTACCCAGAATTTGTACCACTCGACCCAAGGGGGGATATTGTGCCAACGGATAGCGGAGAATTTCTACATGAGCTAAATGGTCAATAGCCTCTTCCAACTTCATACTGTTGAGTTGTAGTTTCAGTTCAAACAGCAATCTGTCATCCAAAGGAACAGCCCGAAACCCTTCCTCTACCTGCTTAATTCTGGCGAGTAAAGTATGATTAGACCGCTCCATAATCAACTTCACCTCACCTTCAGGCGATCGCCGGCGACTACCTTCCTTGAGGACTCTAACCAAAACGCGATCGCCATTCCAGGCATTACTCAAATGACTTTCGCGGATGTAAATATCCTCTGAGCCTTCGCTATCTTGAATCGCAAAACAAAAGCCCTTACTAGAACAACGTAGTTTCGCCTCAATTAAGCCCTCTTCCGTAACGCGGCGATATTTCCCCCGTTCCTTTACCAAAAGCCCAATTTTTTCTAACACATCCAAAGTAATTTGGAGTTTTTCTAGACTTTCTTCATCCTCACAACCCAGTTTCTTTTCTAGGACTTTACGAGCCACCAATTTATCATCTGTAAAATTGGCAAGAAGTGTAGCGATTGAAAATTCCATGCAGTGAACCGACCTTTGGTCAAAACATCATTTGTTGTCGAGTCCGGCCTTTACTGTATCCCCTCACGGTCTACAGACACTTGCTGCCGTACGAATTTCGCCCTTGCGTAGTGTTTCGTAGAAAAGGCAAGTCCGCTCATAGCGCAGCACGGCATTAGCCATAGTCATTGTCAAAGAAAGCCCCTGCGTTGACCGGAAATTTTAGATTTTAGATTTTAGATTAAAAAAATTTGGTATGGGTTTCCGTCTTTCAGGACGGAAAAATACTCGCTGCGCTGCGTACGCTTCGCTAACGTCAATCCCAAATCCAAAGTTTTCGAGCTTCTACACTTGTTTGGTGAAGTCAATCCAAAATCCAAAATCATTAATCCAAAATCGAGTGACTTCTCACTGCACGACAATCTCAGAGTTTGCTTGCGTGACCCTTGACCTGATCTAAACAATTTCCACCATGCACTCCTGATACTCAATAATTAAACACTAAGTAATTAGATAATGGATGAGTGAGAGACTTGGTTTGAAGAACTCTCTATACCACCCACAAGCTACAAACTGGCTTAACCATAGGTGTTTGATGGTTTAGATATAAGGTAATCTCACGCCATCAGCATCTGATAACATAGCGTGGCGTTAGCCATGTCTTCACTGGCAGAAACCGCTGAAAAACCCAATTCTCGCTTATGTAGGATTGGTAACAATCAGGTAAGCAGTAAAACACAGGCAACGAGGGCAGACCTTATCTTTATCATTGTAGATTTAGAGCGCACTTCTTTAAAAATACTTCTAGATATCTAATTGGGTAATTAGTATAGCATTTTAAAGATAGACAACAATTTGTGTTGAACAACTGCTAGTATCAGAACATATTTAAAATTGTGAGTGCTTAGTTCTCAGTAAAACTTTATATTGAAATATATGGTTTTGTCTAGGGGATTGGTAATTGGTATACTAAACACGGTTGAGACATGGACTTTTACAAAATCACGAAAAACCTAGATTTGTAGGGGTTTAGCAGTGCTAAACCCCTACCCACAGAATCAAATTATTAAGCCGTGTTGAGTATAATTGGTAATTGGTAATGGAGAAAAATTCTTGACTCATTCCCTGTTCCCTGTTCCCTGTTCCCTGTTCCCTAATTAAGAACTGACGTTATTAGGAAAATTTAGATAAAAATGGTTGAAAGCATTATGTTGGCACAATTCCAGAACTTGTACCCCAACGGCAGTATTATCTCAGAACTAATAGAAATTTTTCAAGGGAAATATATCGTCCGTGTCAGTATACAACTCGAAGGCATCACCAAGGCAACGGGTATGGCAGGAGCAGAAACAGTAGAAGCAGCAGAAGACCAAGCTAGAGATAGAGCATTCACAGTTCTAGGCATCAAAAACCTCCCAGTAGAAGCCACAAAATCAGCTTCACCATCAGTAACTCCACCACCAATCAAACCTGCTCTACAGGAATCACAACCCCTTCCTCCGGTCAGCAACACCAACACAGCAATATATACACCACCCTTTCTAGAAGAGCAAATTGATACTCAAGTTACAAAACCAGAAATATTCCCACATCAAGAACCAGAATCTCGACCCTTAGCCTTAGCAGAAGTCCCTCCGAGTAATGTTACACCGTTCACCCCTCGGAGTTACACACCTTACGAAGATACTGGTGTCCAGTCAGCCATTGGTAAAAACAAAAGACGCAATGAACCAGTCAACTTATCTGATGTTATTGCCCAAACAGACGTAGAAATCGAGCGATTAGGCTGGACACCAGAACAAGGAAAAGATTATCTAGTCAAAACCTACAGCAAACGAGGACGTTCTCTCCTAAGTGAAGAAGAACTACGAAATTTTCTCACTTACCTTAAATCCCAACCAGACCCCATTGCGGGATTTTAGCATCAGGAGTATGGCTAACGCCACGCTGCGCTATCAGGGGTTCAGGAGTTCAGGAGTCAGAAGAAAGAAGAAAGAAGAAAGAAGAATTTTCTCAATGACAACTGACAACTGACAACTGACAACTGACTAATGACAACTGACTAATGACTAAACTAAAGCTACAGGACGACTACCAGCAGCATGACGGTCAATTACTTGGTCAATCAAGCCATAGTCCCTAGCTTCAGCAGGAGACATGAAGAAATCACGTTCTGTATCTTCAGAAATTCGCTCAAAAGGTTGGCCAGTATGTTCAGCAAGATATTCATTCAGCCGCTGCTTGTGATACAAAATTTCGCGGGCTTGAATTGCTATATCAGTCGCCTGTCCTTGTGCGCCACCGAGAGGTTGGTGAATCATAATCCGTGAATGGGGTAAACTCATCCGCTTACCCTTTGTACCCGCGCTAAGGAGAAAAGCCCCCATACTTGCGGCTAATCCAGTACAAATTGTACAGACATCGGGGCGGATATGCTTCATTGTATCAAAAATACCCATACCCGCTGTTACTGAACCACCAGGAGAATTAATGTACATATATATGTCCTTCTCCGCATCCTCAGAATCTAAAAACAACAGTTGGGCAACAATCAAGTTGGCCAGATTGCTATCAACCTGTTCTCCCAAAAAAATAATCCGCTCACGCAACAGCCGTGAATAGATATCAAAGGCACGTTCGCCTCGACCCGATTGTTCAATAACGATAGGAATCATTTAGCGTGTTTTTAGCTATTTTTCATTTATTCTATCGGTGACAAAGACTAATTGTGTTGAAATTGCCAATTAACATTCAAAAAAACTGGGTAAAGAGAACAGATAGGATTTTTTATGAAGAAATATATCTTACGCAAGTATCAGTATTTATACGGTTTTCATTAATTGAGTGCCTGGAGTATTAGAATTGTCTATTTCCGTAAATTTAAAAATAAATTTGTAGTTACAAGACACTTTTTTGAAAAATAACCGTCTTAGTTGTTAGGTACATATAAAGAGAGATCTAGATCACATTCTTTAATAGATTTCTGCGATATTCTCAAGTTATATGCACCGAATCCGATAAACCGATAACGCAAAGTGTATTGAGAATAACAATTTCCTATAGAAGTCCCATCCATATAAATAAAGAGAGGGGTATTATGCTAGAAAAACTTATACAAGCAGCCTTTATTACATTTTTATTGCAACTTATCGCCGTATTGAGTAATACTACTCCAATACGTCCCAAGGCAGTCTCACCTATTTCAGAAATGTCAGGGCCTATAATTAGTTCGACTTTTCATATTTCGGAGTAAAATGCAAGATATAGGAAACAGGGAACTGTCGTCAACTCACCCGCCATTCATCCCACGCTCCTAAGAGTGAGACCTGGGGCTTCTGTCGGGATAGCTAAACAAATTAAGGTATTTCTGAGTCGCTGTTGCTACACTAAATTGCTCAAGCCAAGCAGCATCAACGGACTTTATATTACCTGCTAATACCCGTTTTATAGCCTCAGCCATTGCTTGGCTATCACCAACAGGCACTAACTCTCCGTACTTCCCGTTGGCTAGAATCTCCCTTGGACTACTAGGACAGTCTGTAGATATAACTGGCGTTCCTAGAGCGATCGCTTCAATGATCACGTTTGAGAATGACTCAGAAAGAGAAGATAAAACTACGACAGATGAGGCAATTATATAAGCATAGGGATTATTTACAAAACCTGGTAGCATAACATCCTGTTCTACACCCAACTCAGAGATTAAAGCTTTTAGTTGCTTTTCCTTCGCTCCAGTCCCTAAAATCATTAATCTAGCTGGTTGTAACTGTCGCACCATAGCAAAAGCTCGGATCAAATTAGAAAAATCTTTGACCTGATGTAGCCTTCCCACTGCTAAAATAACTGGAGGTTCTCCCTGCTTAAACCAAGGATGATCTAGGGGCTGTTTTGATTTTTCCAGAAGTTCAGGGGTGATAACAGGGTTATAAATTACCTGAATCCGAGATAGAGGAATACCAGTTACTTGCACAAAATCCTTGGCTGCTGCCTGAGAAACGATGACAATATCATCCGCCCAAGGATAGAACCATCGAGCCGATAATCTTACCCAATGGGCGTGAATTTTATTCAGAATTGACCATCTAAATTCAACAATATGTTCTTGAGAAGAAAGTATGCTTTACCAAAGCGATTGCAAACCCATTGTTCAAAATTTTCTTCAACTGGATGAGGTTTAATTTTAACTTGCAAATAACTAAATAACATTAGCAAACTGTTAATAATTCCCAGATTTGATAAGGCATTAGTTACTTCCAAAGGATAGTTAAAAAATTTCCCATTGTAGTAAATGCGGGATAGCCTAGGGACTTTCAAAAAGTTATTCCCCAATATCTCTAACCAAATTTGCTGAATTTCTCCCACTTTGGTGTAAAATCTGTGACCGCCAATATCAAAGCGATACCCTTTATATGTTTCTGTGCGCGAAATTCCCCCTACTTTGTCAGCTTGTTCTAATACAATTGGCTTAATACCTTGCTTAACTAACTCAGCCGCACCAATTATTACAATATTGCAGTTATTTTTCAAGTATTAGCACCTGATAGTATTATTATTGATAGTATTATATTATGAGCATTTATAAATATGATACCTTTCCTTAAAATACCAATCACGAAGGCTAGACCACTGTAAAAATAGTAAAACCAGTGCCAAGGTAATACGCCCAAGGTAAATAAAATACCCCGCTTACTTATAAAAAATTGGTAAACAGAAGCATTAATTCCTGTAAGCAATGCACAGATAACAGCAGACACAATTAATAATCTCCATTGCCACCAACAAGCCAGTAAACTCAGTAACAAAGAGTAAACTAAAATGACACTTAGCCGGCTTGACCAACCCAAATTCAAATCAGAAGGCATTTCTCCTTGACGGAGTATTAATTGTGTCCAAGGTAAAGCGCGATCGCACACATCTGCTTTAATTAAAGATATGACTTCCCATTTTTTCAAATGTTTTACTTGTAAAGCTTTCATCAATTCAATTTTGTAACCCGCTGCTTTGAGCCGATAACCTAACTCAATATCCTCCACACAGGGACGACGATAACTCTCGTCAAAACCCCCCATAGCTGAGAAGATATCACGACGAATTGCACCGCAAGCCCCCCAAAAAGTGAAAGCGTTTTCATTGGCATTTTGATGGGTATAATGATGAAGAAGATTTTTGTACTGAGAAAGAAAATTACTCGCTCCTGGAGTATCATCATAAGAACCTATCAACGCTGCTAAACTCGGATCTTTTGCAAAAGCTAATCTTACCTGATTGATTGTATCTGGCGCTATAGTGACATCAGCATCCACAAAAAACAGGATATCTCCTTGAGCCGCAGCCGCACCTAGATTTCTGGCTTGTGCGGGTCCCCCCTTTTCCTCGACTCTAATAACTTTAGCGCCCCAGTCTGTCGCTACCTGCCAAGAATTATCTGTATCCCCATCAGCTACTACAATAACTTCTTGAGGACGTTCCAGTGATGCGCTAATAGCTGACAAACACTGACGAAAAATCTCACCGCCATTATAAACGGGAATAATTACCGAAATTGATAGCTCTGTTAGCAAATTCATAAAAATACCTGCTATGTGGGAAACTCAGCGGCTTTAGCCCTGAGATGGAAGGAGAGCAACGCAATTTTGTGAGGTGCGAAAAATCGGTAATGTAATTTACAGGATTTTTTAGCGATAGCAAAGCGCTCCGTAGGAATCGCTAATTAGAAAAGCCAAAAATAAGTAATTGGACAAAAATATTTACAGTCATTGCGAGCGAAGGGAAGCAATCGCAAGGGTTGTGATTGCTTCATTTCGATTCGTTCCATTCCCAATGACATTGTGTAATTAATTCTGTCTCACTACTTAGGAAACTTCTACCTCTGTTTATTGTCAATAAGCCTCCATCAATAATCGTTTGACGAGGCGGCGGTTTACTGGGCTTGCGCTTTAATGCTGACTCTATGCCTTCTTTTACCAATCGCTCTCTCAAATTCACAATTTTTTGCTTGACAGACCACTAGTCATAACTTTATTTTTGCTGTTTTTGCTAGATTGATTATTTCCACCTGTAATGCTGAGGAAATATAGTCCACCAATACTGGTAAGAAATACTAAATATCCTACAGCTTGAACAATATATATTTTGTCCCTATAACCAAATAATGATTTGAGAATGATACCGGGGAACTGTTCATCAGATAAGATTTTTTCCGTATTCCAAACTATTGGACCTAAGATGCAAGAATGAATTCTGGTAAAGTGTTCATAATAGAAACAAAGATTTTCTGAAGAACGACTACTCAGGGACAGATTGGCTATAGCTTCATCAAAGTGTTGTAACCCGGAAACTACTAAGCCAGAAACAATTAATATTAATAAAACGCCCATGATTTGGAAAAATTGGCGGATATTAATTTTCACACCCCATTTAAATAATAGAACCCCAATAGCTGCGGCTGTTGCTAAACCACCCAGTGCGCCTAAAGTTGGTAATAAACCTTGTTGAAAATTGGCTGCAACAAATAAAACAGTTTCAAATCCTTCGCGGACAATAGCGACTAAAATTAAACTAAAAACTCCCCAAGCAGCATTTGAGTTTTTGCCTAATGCTTCTGTGACTGCTCCCTCAACTTGTGCTTTCATAAATCTGGCTTGTTTTGTCATCCAGATAAGCATCCAACTGAGCATAACTATAGCTAAAACACTAAATATACCTTCTAATGTTGGCTCAACAACGGAGGTATATTGAGGATTAATAGATCCTAAGAATTTAATGATCCCCGTAAATAAAATACCGATTAAGCCACTAACTATAATACCAACAATAACACCAGCATAAACCCAAGGGTTCA
This sequence comes from Dolichospermum sp. LEGE 00246, assembly GCF_015207865.1. Classification (NCBI taxonomy): domain Bacteria; kingdom Bacillati; phylum Cyanobacteriota; class Cyanophyceae; order Nostocales; family Aphanizomenonaceae; genus Dolichospermum; species Dolichospermum sp. LEGE 00246. The sequence continues at coordinate 5,361 of NZ_JADEWA010000045.1, read as the reverse complement.
ATCGAGATTGTTTGGCTTTTTTTAATAATGCGAGGACAATACCCACAACTAGAGCGGCTTCCACACCTTCTCTGAGGGTAATTACAAAAGTAGGTAGAGCGGTACTAAAATTCATATTTATTAGTGTTAGTTGTAGATTTTTGCTTCTCCTGATTTCTGTAGGGGGTAAAAGCACAATCCTCTGTTTGTCCCATAGAACCCCACCCCCTCCCCGCAAGCGAGGAGGGGGACTAAATTAACTGAAATCGCGTAACATTTTCTTGAGTTCGAGATTGTGCATCTCTTCTTGTCCGATCATACCACGAGTAAATTCTTCTAAATAGATACTGGCATTATTGACGGTTTCTAGAAGAGTTTTGTACATATCCAAAGCTTTCTTTTCATGGGATAAACTTTCTTGTAATATGTCTTTAACATTATGCTTGAAAGTTTCTTCCATTGGAGCAATTCTCAAGGTAGGATGCCCTTCTAAGCCTGTGAGAATTTCTCCTACTTGTTGAGCATGAAGTAAAGATTCTGCGGCTTGTGCTTTGAAGAATGCCACAATGGGGATACGATTAGGACCTGTCACCATTAAGGAATAATGGGTGTAACGAACTACCCCTGCTAGTTCAAATTCCATAATGGAGTTGAGAATATCAATGGTCTTTTGGTGGTCGAGTTCTTGCATTAGTTGTTAAGTTGAGCAAAGTTACATGAGGAGAGTTTTTAGATACCAATTATTAGTGAGCAGTTATACTTTTTTCAGGTTTTAAAACCCCAAACTGGTTTCACTTTTGGTTTTTAACTATTTTCTCTCTTATTCACCATTTTAAACGTCTTATTCTGGACTTCCAATGGTGTGAAAATACTAATTTTGTGCTTTAGTGCTGGTTTTTGTTCGCACTTTTTGGGTATTTTCCTCGATGATTTTTACTAGCTTGGTAACATCTTCTGAAGTGCTGACTGCTTGGACTGGAGGGATAGCAGTAGGCCAAACTTTCACCAATTCCATAAAAGCTGTATCTATGGCTTTGTGCGACTCAGGATGTTCTTGAGTCATTTGGCTAGAAATATCTTGATATAGTTCTTGAGAGTAGACTATAAAGCCACGAGAATCTTGATACTCAATGGGGGCGGTAATTTTGCCGTTGGCAATTGCTGCACCATATTCTGAGTTAGCGGCATCTAGTAAACCGTTGATAACTTGGAGAACAAATTCGGGTTTGCTACGTTCTTCCGTTGGTAAAGCGGCGATCGCACTATCCACAGCTTGCACGGAAGTGGTAAAGTTAGTTTTGATTTTGGCATCCTTGGGATTAGATTTAACTAAGTCGGTTAAACTTACCAAGTTACTTTTAAATTCTTTAACTTTGCGTTCTTCCAGTTGTTCTTCAACATCAATATAAATTTCCTCAACTGGATGTCCAATGTGGGGTTGAGCCTGTTTAGGTTGATTTTGATCTAATAATTCTTTGGCTACTAAAAGATGCCCTTTCATTAATCCCAATTTGGTCATATAGTCAATATCTTTCGCTTCACCGGTCAGCACAACTTCCTCAACTGTCACCATGTCTTTTATTTTATCAAACTGGGTTTGAGTAATAACTTTTTTACTAACTAAATCCACTGGATTGGCGTAGGGACGGTTGGCTTGAATTTTGTTTGATAAAGCTGGGACTCCTAACGTAGCTTCTAATTTATCTAACTGCGATAAAATTGCATTATTGATATTAATTTTAGCTTTATTACCATGAGCGCTCATTTCTGCAACCGGGACTGTGCTTTGTGTTTGCATTTCTGCTTTTGGTATGTCGCTGGTACAAGAACTCAAGGAAATCATGGCACAAGCAGCGATAGACAAGAATAAATAACGGAATCTGATCATTTTTGCTCCTGGTAAACTGTTAATGTTTGTAATTTAAGGATTTAGTAGTAGATAAATTGGCAAATATTTCGTTTTAGATATAATTATGATTTATCATAAATGCAAATATTTATCAACTATTATTCTAAAAGACAAGTATAAATTAAGTAATCTTTCTGAGTTTTGTCAGGATTTATTGACGGATTTTTGGGAATCTTTTTCCGCGATTACTTCAAACTGTCCCATACACCCGCTTTCAGCGATCGCATCTTGATGAGGATGAAACATATATTTACCTGGATAGGGAAACGCAAACTCTAAAATATGCCTTTCAGCGACACCCATTGTTAAAACATCGGTTTTCTCACTGGGTTTCATTGTCATACCGGAACGATAAACATCAAAGAAGTTAGCGTGCAGATGAAACGTCACAGCAGGATCAAATTCAATAATATTCAAAACATAGACCCGGATTAACTGATTTTGGTAAATCTGAATGGGATGGTGCATATAATGATGTGGCACACCATTAAAAGCATAATATTCATTTTTGTTATCATCATTTACATCATACCCAGACATAATTAAAACAATTTCATCCGCAGGGGGACGAGGTTTAGGCGGGTCAATGATAAACATTCCATATAAACCTTTAGCAATGTGGCGAGTAACCGGGGCAACGTGACAGTGATATAAATGAACGCCATAGGGTTCGGCATCAAATTCATATATGGTCGCTCTACCGTTACTTACAGGTTTTATTCCATCCATTTCAGCAGGATGAACTCCATGAAAATGTAAAGAATGGGAATGTCCAGCATTATTGAGAAAAAGTATTCTTATTCTTTCTCCTTCTTTAGCCCGAAGTGTAGGACCTGGAATCCGCCCGTTTAAGTCCCAAATATTATAGGAGACAGCACTATTAAGCTGAATTGTGGAAGTTCCAGCAGTTAGCTGAAATTCACGGACTGTGCGCCCATTTTCCTGCTTAATTGTTCCATAATCAAAATCTCGTAATACCTGCATAGGATTAGTAGCACCATTAGATGTTGCCATTTCCATCGGTGGTACTCTGACATTGGCATGATTTTTGGTATTCAATATCTGCCAAATTGTGGCTGCACTTAGGACTCCAGCACCGGATAATCCGATTTGTAGTAGTTGGCGACGACTCCAAATTTTATCTTTACTGAAAGTAAAGTTGTCAGACATGAGACTAATAGGAATATGGGTATGTGAGAAATTGCGAATAATTTGCAATTAGCTTTATGTATAATATAAAAATTAGGAATTATTGTCAATAACTTGGAAAAATGATTTTCAGGATTTAGATCCCCGACTTCTCTAAGAAGTCGGGGATCTTGCTATAGTAATTTTCAGAAGTATTCCTGATATATTGGTTGATTTACCGTTGACTAGAGAACAGATGATGCTTGCAGCCTAGTAAATGGAATAAGGTGCTAGGATTTTGACAATAGCTGCTGATGTTAACAATATCTTTTTGTCACCAAGTAGCGCAACTATTTATAGGAGTTCACAAATGACTGCTTTTTCTCGGACTTCAGTATTACAAAAAACTGCGGGCATTACCCTTTCTAAGCCTGTACAGGTAAGTCTTTACATGATGTTATCTTCTTTGCTGATTTGGACTGTGTTTTTCTCTACCTATCCACCAGCGCATAACACAGCACACTCAGCGCGTCACCATGCTTTGGGCGTTGCTTGTCATTAAACTATCATAAAGTTTTAAACGTATTGGGCGATTAGAAATCACTTCTACACAAACAAAGTCCACCTAAGGAAAAATTAAGGGTTCATCCTGTGTAGCTGCGATTTACAATCGCCCAGATAAATAATAAGTTAGACTCAAATTCATTTGCTAAATCTAAAATATTCGGCGTTGCTGATTAAGAGGATGATTTTATTATGCCTACGGCACGCTACGCGAACACGCAGAGGCGCTCCAGTCGCAGAGAGTAAGAGTTTCATTTTTTAATTTTTTAATTTCATACCTCAGTTCAGCAACGCCCAGTTAAATTCTAATTTCCTATGAGAAAATATCGTCTGTTTGCTGTTGTTAGTTCTGCTTGTATTTGTTTATCAATTTTATATTCTTTGGTGGGAGTTTCTCAAACGTCCCAATCTCAAGTTTTACTTTCGACAAATCCACCTTTAGAAAAAATTCTGCCTTTTGAAGCTGGTACAGATAGGAAACAATCTCCGGTGACTTTCAAATTACAAGCTGTTGATGCTGGCGGAAAGCTGTTAACAAATGCCTTAATTAAATTGCAGATTTCCACACCTCCCCGGAATCCTTTATTAACTACAGATTTTCCAATTGTTGAGGGAACAGAATTATTAGAACTGGAGGCGGCTGCACCTAATGGTAAATTAGAATTTCAGCAAATTTTACCAATTCGCGGTAATTATCAAATTCAAGTCAATGTTTCTCCTTTGGTTGCAAATGCTTTTGCTAGTTATCAGCAAACTTTGAATTTGAATGTGAGAGAAAATCCTCTTAAATATAAATATTTTGTGGTGATTGCAGCGATTTTATTATCATTAGGATTGTTAGGCGGTTGGGTAATTGGTGGACAAGAGGAAATCAAAGAGGGGGAAATTGCTCCCCAGTCTGTCCGGTTGTTGTTAAGTGCATTAACTGTAGTGGCAATTGTGACGCTATTATTTATTAATATCACGGCAGAAGTTGCGGAAGCTCACGGTGATGCACATGATCATAAAAATGAGAAAATTGCCCCATCAATTAGCCAATCTCAGGGCATGGAAGTGAGGATTACAGGGGATAAACTGGCGACTGTGGGAACTTTGGCAAATTTAGCGGTTGAGGTCAAGGATAGCACTACAGGGGCAGCTATTAAGGATGTCGGATTGCGAGTAAAGGCGATCGCATTAGAAGATAATTTAACGGTGTTTGCTTATCAGGGATTTCCTAATTCAGAAGGGAAGTTAATATGGCAAGAACAATTTTTTGATGGTTCACCTCATAAGGTAGAGGTAGAAGCTATTTCTTTACCTGAATCTCAACGTCAATTTCCAGCGGTGAAGGTAGCGCAATCTGTGGAAGTTGAGGGAATTGCACCACCAATGTATATTCGGTTGATTGGGTTATTTTACTTTACGGCTATTGTGGGTATGGGAATGGCGATTGGGTTGTTAATTCAGCATAGAAAAGAATTGCCAGTTAGGGGAAATTAAGTAGATAAATAAAAAGTTGAATTTATAGTTAAATTTAACTATAGTGATTATCTGTTGAGTGAAATACAATAACCCCACCCCCAGGGGAAACGCGTCTAAATTATCTTGACAAAATACTATATTAGTGCATCAATATGGAAAAATATGTCATTTCATTCAAAATCTGATAAATTCCTTTATTAGTATCCTAAAAATTTAATAAATTTGTAACCGTTCACAGGGGGTGAGAATTTATTAAAAAACCTGAAAGCTTTGTCTGTTGGGTTTTTCAGGCAACTTGACATATTAACGAATGGTTC
>NZ_JADEWA010000416.1:0-4897 GCF_015207865.1 Dolichospermum sp. LEGE 00246 | reverse complement strand
TCAACTGTCAACTGTCAACTGTCAACTGTCAACTGTCAACTGTCAACTGTCAACTGTCAACTGTCAACTGTCAACTGTCAACTGTCAACTGTCAACTGTCAACTGTCAACTGTCAACTGTCAACTGTCAACTGTAGCAAAATGTAACTCTGGTTAGTTTGCCATCTACACACTGTTTGGTAGAATGTCTAGGTTGTTTAATCTCATGATCTTCATCTTTGAGCCAGTCAATAGATACTATCAACCTCGATACATTAGCCCAAGAACTAGCAACTATCCAGCAAACAGGTTCCAAGCGGATTGCCTTGCTAGGTTCTCGTCATGTGCCAATTACCCACCAGAATTTGATTGAAATGATGACTTATGCTCTGATTTTATCAGGCAACCGGGTCATTACTTCTGGTGCTACAGGCACAAACTCTGCGGCCATCCGGGGCGCAACTAAGGCTGATCCCAACTTACTCACGGTAATTTTACCCCAGAGCTTGGAACGTCAACCCCAGGAATCGCGCCAGCAATTAGAACAGGTGATGCACCTGGTGGAAAACCCCAGTAATGATAGCTTGTCTCTAGCTGAAGCGAGTTACTTATGTAATAAAGAAATCATTTCTCGTTGTCAACAACTAATCTGCTTTGCATTTCATGATAGTCGCACTCTGCTACAAACCTGTAGTGATGCAGAAGACCAGCGAAAAGTGGTAACACTCTTCTACTTTGACTAGAGTGAACTGCTGTTTTTGCAAAGCCAATGGTAGAGATGGGAAATTACTGGTTAAAGGGTAATGAGTTAACTAAATTACCCCTTATCCATTGATAAAAATAATCAAGACCACGCCAAGTACCTTATTAAATTAGTTGAATGTCCCTATCTTTGTTACCAGTACCTGCTATTTTTTTATACTCTATTGTCGTCGCGGCTATTCTCATTTATGTACCCTATTTATTAGTAGCTTTTGCTAGAGTGCAGATAGGATATGATCTTTCTGCTCCCCGCGCCATGTTTGATAAGTTGCCACCCTATGCCCAACGGGCAACATGGGCCCATAAAAACTCCTTTGAAGGGTTTATGGTTTTTGCCGCAGCAGCGTCAATGGCGTATGTGACTGGGGTAAGTTCAATTGAAGCAGTAACCGCAGCGATCGCTTTTAATATTGCTCGATTGCTATACTCTATTTTCTATATTACGAATATACCCCTGTTGCGATCGCTCATGTTTGGTATTGCTTCTTTTAGTTCAGGAACTTTGTTTTACCTCAGTCTCATGCAAATCAAATAATTACGCAAAAGGGAAGGGGGATTTTCAACTTTGCCTCTTCCCTGTTACCAATTACCAATTACCAATTACCAATTTTATTTATGGCTACTTCTTTTTCCTTTGATATCGTCAGCGACTTTGATAGACAAGAATTAGTTAATACCATTGATCAAGTCACAAGAGACGTTAAAAGCCGTTACGATCTTAAAGATACTCAAACCACAATTGAATTAGGTGAGGAAAAAATCACCATTGGCACTGACAGCGACTTTACCTTAGAATCTGTCCATACTATCCTGCGAGAAAAAGCCGCCAAGCGTAACCTTTCCCAGAAAATTTTTGAATTTGGCAAAATCGAATCTGCCAGCGGCAACCGTGTCCGTCAAGAAATCACTCTCAAAAAAGGCATCAGTCAAGAAATTGCCAAACAAATTTCTAAATTGATTCGAGACGAAATTAAAAAGGTGCAATCTTCGATTCAAGGTGATGCTGTCCGAGTAACAGCTAAATCAAAAGATGATTTACAACTGGTGATTCAACGTCTTAAACAAGAAGATTTCCCAGTTGCCTTGCAATTTACCAATTATCGGTAGCAGGGGGCAGGGAGAAAGAATTATTCTCATTACCAATTACCAATTACTCCAAATTACTTACTTCCCCCGATGCTTTTTTGAAAAGCGGGACGTTCGGACATTGACTGAATATAGTTCACAATTACTGGGTAATCACTCAAATCTAATTTCAGCATAATAGGGATATAGGAGAGGATTGATCCCACAGCCACATCAGCAACGGTAAAATCATTACCCAGCAAGAAAGGTTGTTTTGTCAAAATTTCATTTAAAGGAGTCAATAATCGTGGCATTTCTCGTTCACGATTGGCTTCTATAAAAATACCTGTTCCTAGACTAGAGTTGGCAAATAATACCCACTGGGTAAATATGGCTTTTTCTTCTAATGAATAAGCGGTTTTAGCGTATTTTTCCGCTAAATAAAGCAAAATTGCGCCTGATTCCCAAAGCTGAAAATCACCATCAACAATCGCCGGAACTTTACCCATAGGGTTAATTTTGAGGAACTCAGGCTGGAGATGTTCCCCTGCTTTCATATCTAACAGTACGAATTCATAAGGAACTTCCAGTTCCTCTAAGTACCACTGGATAATCCCAGCCCGACTGCGAGCGCCGCCGTAAAGTTTCAACATAGTCATAAGGATATTAAAGAACTTTGTGAGTGTGAGAGTGTTGTTTTACGTTGTCGTCTTTGGTGACAACTCTAGCCGCATTTAGGACTCGTTTGCGCTCTGTCGAATAATTCAAATCGGTTTTAGTAATTCCCAAGGGAATCAATGTTTGGGCTACTTCACGGCGCTTATAGGTACGAGCCGCAGAAAATAACCGTAATGGAAACTCATCTCCAAATTGCGCTGACTCTGGAAACCCTGCTGGCAAAAGTAGTTTATCACCCTCTAATACAGATCCCAAAGTTGTTGCATAAATCAATCTGTAAGAGGTAGGAATTTGTTTACATATAGCTTCTAAAGCTGCGGAAGGAATGGGTTCTATCACTTCAATTTGATGCACTTCCCCGTCTTCTTTATAAAAGCACGTAGCTAAACCAAGAACAATATAGTCCTCAGTATTAAGGTCGGTTGCATCAGCATAAGAAATTGTTGTTGTCATAAGAAATGTCTCTTCTAAAATTGGGAAATAGGGGTTTGTCAGTTGTCCGTTGTCAGTTGTCAGTTGTCCGTTGTCAGTCCATCATCAAAATTTACACTTCAATTCTTTAGAATCTTACTGATTCGGGAATTGAACTTGGGTATGAAGTATACATTATTAGACTTATGGCTCATCTGTTGCTGGATGTAAAATCCACGTTCTTCAACAATCCTAGAGGCATTAAGACACAAAGACTGTAATTTTATTTGACAAATCAAGTAAATCAAATAGGCAACGTATGAATAAGCACTCTTTTTTAAATTCTGGTATTCAGAACAATCAAGTATGTCTTTCTGATCAAAACAATTCTTGTCATCAATCTGAGCGATTACAGGATGGTAATGAATCAATGTTAGAAGAACGTTATTTACGCTCTTGTGCTTTGAAGTTAGCACAACAAGGGGATTATACCAAAGCGATCGCTCTGTTAAGTCACCTGATTGACCATCATCCCGAAAATGCTGTTGATTACAATAATCGGGGACTAATTTATTTTCAAAGTGGTGACAGTCAAAAAGCCATCTCCGATTATAACAAAGCCTTGGATCTAAATTCTAAATTAGCTAGTGCTTACAATAATCGGGCTAATTATTACGCTGCTTGTGGTCAATTAACGGACGCATTAGTTGATTATGAACAAGCATTGGATCTCAATCCCCATCATGTTCGGGCTTGGATTAATCGTAGTATTACTTTACGCGATTTGGGAAACTATGCTGAAGCTATTGAAAACTTGGAAATTGCGATGCTATTTGGTCAACTTAAAGGCAATATTTGGGCGGAACGGGGACGGACTTATCATCTCTGGGGTGATTGGAATTGTGCGGTTGCCGATTATCGTCGCGCATTGGCAGACTTACCATCTTTAAATCATCAAGATGTTTCTGGTTATCGCTTGTGTTTACAAGTCGAAACCTGGTTAAATGAGTTGCTGTTTTTTGAAGACTAATTTTAGCAGTAGATGACTTAATTGACAATTATCAGGGGGAGTATCAAGGTGCTGAATTAGATTGTTCTATTACAGTCTGATCTTGATTCATCAATATAACTGGACGCTGATTAGGGTCAAAGCGAAATGATTTTTGTTGCATAATACTTTTAGCTTCACCAGGATCAAAGTTGCGGCTAAATTCTGCATGCAAATTTTGCACACGCCCTTCCATAACTTTTACTTCGGTACGAACTGTTCGTAACTTATCCTGTTGTGACCAATAGTAAGGCAATAATTGTACCAAAGCAGATGCCGCTGCTGCACTAATAAGTATATTGACTGCTACTTTAGCTGTAGTTTCCAGTGCCATTACTTGATAAGCACGTTGGCGTAAGTGCCGTTTAGGTCTTGGTACAGTTCGTTTGTTTTCTACGGGCTGTAAAGGAGGTTTAGATGGTTGAAACGCATTCATGGTGCTAACAAGAGGCTTGCATAATTTACGGTAATGACCATCAAAAGCAAACAGGTGCTAATTGCGGCTTAATTTAGCTGCTATATTACTTCATTTTTGGGAAATTTATACAAGTATGAAAATGAATAAAATATTACCTAGTAAGGTAAGGTGCAATTTTCCAAATCCCCATAGCTGAAAACTACAGGAATTTAGAAATCACACTCACGGATACTAGGCTTGATCACCTGTAACAGAGTTACATTGGTGTTATTTGTATAGTTCTGTAGCCAAACGCCAAGCTAGAATTCCTGGAATGAGTGCTACAACCAAGGCAATGTAAACTTGAGTATCTGAGATAGGCATGATGGAAATCCTCCTAAGTTGAACTAGATTTTCAAGACTTCGTTTACTACTTTTCCCTGTTTTACCAACATTAGGAAACATCTTGTTACAAGATGCAACAAAAACTGGGGATTTGTCAGTTGTTCGTTGTCATTGGGAAGAAATATTCCCCAACTCCCCCAACTCCCCCAACTC
>NZ_JADEWA010000415.1:0-4903 GCF_015207865.1 Dolichospermum sp. LEGE 00246 | reverse complement strand
CTCCCCTACTCCCCCCACTCCCCCCACTCCCCCACTCCCTACCCCTACCCTAACTCGCCGCGTCTGTCTTTTTCGCTCTAGTCTTTGTTGACTTAGTAGTAGTAGATTTAGTGGTTTTCCGTGTAGATTTTGTAGATGCTTTAGCTGAAAGTAATTCAATAGCTGTAGACAAAGTTATATTTTCCACTGATTCACCTTCGGGAATACTGGCATTAGTTTTCCCGTGTTTAATGTAAGGACCATAAGGACCATCATAGATATTAACTGGTGAATCATCTTCTGGATGCGTACCCAACTCCCGTAAAGCTTCCTTGGACTTACTCTTAGCAGCAGCCCGACCCTTTTTCGGCTCTGCCAATAATTCCAAAGCACGATTCAAAGAAATTGTCAAGACATTATCAGTAGATTTGAGAGAACGATAATCTTTTCCCTCCTTTCCTTGGTCATGGACAACATAGGGTCCAAATCTTCCTAAACTAGTTTGGACTTTGCCACCAGTTTCTGGGTGAGTCCCCAAAGCGCGGGGAAGAGATAATAAACCAACAGCTATATCCAAAGTGAGTGTTTCTGGTGTCACACCCTTGGGGAAAGAAGCTTGTTTGGGTTTAGGATTTTCCTCAGTCTTATCGCCTAGCTGTACATAAGGTCCATAAGTACCAATCTTGATATAAATAGGTTCTCCGGTTTCTGGGTGACGACCAACTTGGTCAGGTCCGACAATTTTTTGTTTGAGGAGAATTTCCACCTGTTTAGGGTCAAGGTCAGCCGGAGTCAGGTTCTTAGGAATAGAAGCGGTAATTACTTCCTCACCATTGGTAACTTCAATGTAAGGTCCATATTTACCAATACGGACTTTAGCATCTAAATTTTCTAGTTCTACAGTTCTAGCCTTGCTGGCATCAATTTCTGTTTCCCTTTCCCTTACCAAAGTTTCTAAACCTTGTTCACCAAGATAGAATTTCTTTAAGTAGGGTAGCCATTGAGCTTCACCCGTGGAAATTTCATCCAAGGTTTGCTCCATTTTAGAAGTAAAACTAGGGTCAACAATATCTGGAAAATGTTTTTCCAGTAAATCAGTCACAGCAAAAGCCGTGAAAGTAGGAATTAGAGCATTATTCAGCAACTGAGCATAATCTTTATCAATGATTGTGCCAATAATGCTGGCGTAGGTACTAGGACGACCAATGCCTTCACTTTCCAAGGTTTTCACCAAAGTTGCTTCAGTATAACGGGCAGGAGGTTGGGTTTCATGTCCTACCGCGTCCAATTCTTTACATTGAGGATGATCACCAACTTTCAGAGCAGGTAAAATTACTTCTTGGTCTTCTAAAGCGGCTTCAGGATCATCCGAACCTTCCACATAAGCGCGGAGGTAGCCGGGAAAATCTATCCGCTTACCAGAGGAACGAAAACCAGCATCTTCCACTTGGATTTGCACAGTAACTTGAGTCTGGCGAGAGTCAGCCATTTGTGAGGCGACTGTACGCTTCCAAATCAAATCATAAAGAGCAAATTCTCGTCCAGCTAACCCTGTGTCTTGTGGTATGCGAAAACTACTACCAGCGGGACGAATGGCTTCATGAGCTTCTTGTGCGCCTTTAGATTTGGTCGTGTATTGTCTAGGTTGGGGACTAAGGTATTGTTTTCCATATTTTTGCTCCACACAAGCACGGGCAGCAGTAATCGCTTGGTCGGACAAATGTACCGAATCTGTCCGCATATAGGTAATATACCCCTGCTCATACAAATTTTGAGCCACTCGCATCGTATCCCGTGCCGATAAGCGCAACTTGCGGTTAGATTCTTGTTGCAGAGTGGAAGTAGTGAACGGTGGTGCTGGTTTGCGGGTGACAGGACGTTCTTCCATATCCGTCACTGTCCAGATTTTCCCTTCTAGACGGGTTTTTAGAGTTTCCGCTTGCTCTTCATTAAGTAAAATTACATTGCGACCTGTGGTAATTCTGCCCGTTGTTGAGTCAAAATCGCTGCCTGTGGCAACTTTCGTGCCGCCTAGAGTCACCAGGACTGCGCTAAATGGACTTTTTTCTTGTTCTAAACTGGCTTTTAAATCCCAGTATGTGCCTTCATGGAAAGCCCGACGCTGGCGTTCTTTAATTACTAATAGACGTACTGCTACAGATTGCACTCGTCCAGCGGATAACCCCCAGGCAATTTTTTTCCACAGTAGCGGTGATAGGGTATATCCTACTAACCGATCTAAAATTCTTCGGGTTTCTTGGGCGCGAACTACCTGCTCATCAATATTACGGCAGTCTTTCAAAGCTTTTTGAATGGCTTCCTTGGTAATTTCATGAAATACCATGCGCTTTGTTGGGACTTTTGGCTTGAGTAATTGGTATAAATGCCAACTAATGCTTTCACCTTCCCGGTCTTCGTCTGTTGCTAAAATTAGTTCAGTTACACCTTTGAGGGCTTCTTTAAGCTGAGTGACAATTTTCTTTTTGTCTTTGGGAACGACATAAATCGGTTCAAAGTCGGCTTCTACATTGACCCCAAGCTGCGCCCATTTTTCCCCTTTCACGGCTGCGGGAATTTCACTAGCCGACTGGGGAAGGTCACGAACATGACCCATTGAAGCTTCTACCACATAGTCTTTTGGTAGGTAGTTGCGAATGGTACGAGCTTTTGTGGGAGATTCGACAATAACGAGAGTTGACATGGAAATTAAAAAAAATAATAGCTATGCAGCTAAATAGTTAAGTTGGGTTAATTTTTGCGAAATGTCAAGATGAAATACCACGCCTAAGCAGTGATTGTATCCTTACACAAACTACCCAACAGGGGGGAATTTTATCAACTTCAGTTGCGGTGAATTAGGCATGAGAATGCTGGAAGCAAGCTTTGAGAGTCAATTTGTTATTTATTTCCATCTTTAACTTATCTAGTACATATTTGACGACTATACTTTGTAAAATATCCCTGGAATTTAATGGTACAAGACTCACAGTGGTTAAGGATTGGGGAAATAAATAATTTTAAATTAGCTTAATTTTCCTCATTTGCCATTTTTTATAGGGCTTGTCTCAAAATTAACTTATACATGAAGAAGTGCTAAAATTATATAAATTACACCTGTAAACTTGATTATGAGCGTCTTAATACCTGATGATATTATTCGAGCCATCGCCTAACTTCTTGAATTGCCAATATAAGCCCCAATTTGTTTAAGCCCCTGTAAAACTTGAATACGTTCTGCTGTATTTTCAAGTAACCGATAAGTATGCGATCGCGTATATTGAGGGACATCTTGGCGGCGATTGCATTTCAAAAACAATACTTCTCTGCCATTTGTCACCATTCCATAGCAACTTGACTGCAAATTAGGAGCGCTCAACAAATAAGTAAGTGCTTGGGGAATTCCTGCGGTAACGTCCAGCCTTGCAGGTTTTGATTCGATTACCAAAATCCAAAAACTATCTTGGATTACCAAAATATCAATTCTGCCTTGAACCGCCATAGTATTAGCTTCATCAGCAACTTCGATACTGGTACTTACTTCTGCTTTTACCAAAAAAGGAGATTGATAGAAACCAGCCAAATCTAGCAATGGCGACACCACGACAAGCTTAACAATTTCTTCAAGGGGCGCTTCTTCTTGACTGAGATAGGTATAGTTGCGAGTGAGGCGATCTAGTCCTTGTAGTTCCGCTTCGGTTAGTGTCGGCGCATTATTTAACCATTCATCAAAAAAGCGATCGCTAGTGTCGAGTCTCAAGCCAAAGGTTTGACGGAGATTGCTAAGTGTAAGGCTACTAGCATTTGTAATCACAGTTAAATCCTTGTAGTAATTACATGAATTTTGGAAGTTTAGGAATTTGATCTGGGTTCTAATACTTAATATACGATATATATGGGGAAAAGAGCGATTCCTAGGTCGCGCTTCGCTATCGCTGCCCTCGCCGCAGGTATCGCCTAGAAATCACGACTCACAGGAATAGCAATCGCCTTATGAGGAAACTATTTGAGAACTACTTAACTTTGAATTTTTTGAGCTATAGTATTGTCATACAGAGTTATGACAAGCAAAAATATGAGAGTTAATGCAAGGCTCGATAGCGATCGCGCTAGTAAGTTTAATTACATTCGCCAGCGGACAAATCAAGGTGTGTCTGACATTATGAAAGTGGCGATCGATCTTTATTATGAAAAATTACATCAAGAATCCCCTGTAAAACCTTTGCAACTTCTTAGAGAATCAGGGCTGATTGGTTGTGCTGAAGGGGACTCTGATTTGTCGGTTAATTACAAGCAATATCTCACTGAAAGTCTTAACGAAAAATATGGTAATCGTTGATTCTGGCTTTTGGATAGCACTAATCAATCGCCGTGATGATTATCATATTCTCGCTCAAGAAGTTTTAGATACGATTGATGAGCCTCTGATTACAACATGGTGCGTGATTACGGAAGCTTGTCATATTCTCTTGAAACGTACAGGCACAAATGCTCAACAGACGTTTATTCATAGCTTAGAAATTGGTGCTTTTGAGGTTTTTGATCTCAAGGTTCAAGATGGGAAAAGAATCAGTGAATTGATGAATCAATATAGTTCTCTGCCAATGGATTTAGCGGACGCTTCATTGATTATTCTTGCCGAACATTTGGGGCATGGGCGGATTCTATCTGTTGATTTTCGGGACTTTAATACTTACCGCTGGAAAAATCATCATCCTTTTGAGAATTTGATGTCTATTAACTAAAAATCACGACTCACAATAATAGCGATCGCAATACCGCAAAGCCTTTAGAAGATAGATAATTGAGGCGATCGCTCAAACAAATCAGTTTATCTAGTAGTTCGTCAAATTTATTTTGACGGGTAATAATAGGAAAAACTTCTGTTTTCCCTCCCCTACTCCCCCTACCCCTCTTCTCCCCCTAC
>NZ_JADEWA010000414.1:0-4906 GCF_015207865.1 Dolichospermum sp. LEGE 00246 | reverse complement strand
CGAATTATTGTCCCTAAAGTCTATTGGCAATATACGACAACGAAGATATTAACTTTAGAATATAAACCAGGAATTAAAATCAATGATAAGGCGGCTTTGGAAGCTTGCGGAATCAATATTCATAAAGTAAATGAAACGGGAATTTGTTGTTATTTAAAGCAACTATTACAAGATGGGTTTTTTCAAGTTGATCCCCATCCAGGGAATATGGCAGTCAATTCAGATGGTAGTATTATCTTCTATGATTTTGGCATGATGGCAGAAGTCCGAACTTTGGACAAAGAGGAGATGATTAAAACTTTTTTTGCTATTTTAAAAAAGGATAGTAATGAGGTAGTAAATACTTTGATGAATATGGGATTACTTGAACCGATCCCAGACATGACTCCAGTAAAAAGATTAGTCACATTTTTATTAGATAAATTCACCGATAAACCCTTAGATATTAAAGCATTGAGTGAGGTAAAAATTGAACTTTATGAAATGTTTGAACAGCAACCATTTCGCTTACCTGCTCAAATGACATTTATTTTAAAATCCATAACCACATTAGATGGAATTGCCAGAACTTTAGAGCCTCAATATAATCCTACAGTATTATCCCAATCATTTATCAAAAGTCTAGCAGTCACAAAAAGTAAAGGAAATACTATCGCTCAATTAAGCCATCAAGCTAGGGATTTTATTCAATATCAATTGACAAAACCGAATAAAACTGAAGTTTTAGTGAAAAAATTAGCAGAAAGAGTTGAAAGGGGAGAGTTACAATTAAGAGTTAAAAATGTTGAAAGCGATCGCATCTTAGGACAAATTTATCTAGCCATCAAAACCTTAATTTATGCTTGTTTAACAGGATTTAGTCTATTGACGGGGTTAATCTTAATCATCTCTAAGTATCATAATTGGGCGATCGCCATTTTTTGTATATGTGCTTTCTGTCTATATTTATTAGTTAAATCCCTCATAAAATTAGCAATTATCGAAAAAATAGAAAAACTGGGCAAAAAGTGACTGAGGGGCGCAGGCCCTACGCTCCTCACATATCAGTTAATTGGTGAGAAAGATAGAGGTAGAGTGAGTGTAAAAGTAATCTCACTGAGTTGAGAATTGAGGATAGGAATGCTCTCAACAGTAATTACACCATTGAGATGTTGCACTAAAGACTTAACCAAAGCCAGTCCTAAACCAGTTCCGGGAATCCAGCGCCCTTTACCACGCCGAAATTTATCGAAGATATAAGCTGCTTCTTCTGGAGATATTCCCCGTCCAGTATTTGTCACCTTAATAATAACCTGATCAAGTTTCCCTATCACTTGGGGAGTGACTTGTACGCGGACGGTTGTATCATGCTCCGAGTATTTACAGACATTAGTTAATAGTTCTTGTATAATCCGGTCAAAAATCTCGACTTCTGTTTGTAACTTTAAAGGCTGATTCGGTAATTCTACTACAATACGTAATTCTTTATCTGTAAGTTGTTGATCAAAGGACGTGAGCAGTTCTTGAATTTTAGTGTTTAACTCTAGACTTTCAAATTGCGGTAATTCTTGATGAGATTCTAGTTTTTGCAGGGTTAACAGGTCGTTAATTAAGTTAATTTCTTTAGTACATTCTGACTCTAAGATGTTTAAATACCGGTCTTGACGTTCTGGAGATATTCCTGGTAAACGTAAATTACGGATAGACATAAGCATATTTGTCAGAGGATAGCGCAAGCGATCGCTAATATTGCTGACAAATTCATCTTTAAGTTCATTTAATTGTTGTAGTTGTTCTACGTATTGCCTAGTTCTTTCATACAATTTTGCTTGGACTTCTAAACTGCGCTGGAGTTGTTCAGTCCGTTCATCTACTAAAGTTTGGACTTGTTGCAATCTTTGGGATTGAATAACAGCATCACTTAATTGAGCGCAAAGTATTTCTATTAAATTTACGTCTGTTGTTTCCCCGTTACGAGTAGTTGCTGGCTGTAAAACTACAAATCCTAAAACCTTACCTTGACTTTCCAATGGCATTAATATCCCATGAGTAACCTCTTTAATGGCAAATAAAGGAGCAGAATTACTAGTATTTTCATCTTCACAATTATGACTCATAATTGGTTTTCCCGGATCTGTAAATAGGAGTTGGCATAAACATGGGCAATTTCTTCTGGTTGCTGCATGAGATTACTAGGAACTGTATGTAGTTTTTCTACATTAAGTAGTGAGACAGAATTAATTACACAATGTCATTGCGTTAGCGCAGCGTGGCGTTGTGTTACCTGAAAACTTCTTTACTCTTGCCTCTTGCCTTGCGATAACGACAATTTTCAACGCCAACCTACTTAAGTGATGGTGAAAATAATATTTGAAATTTTGATCTTGTGTGAATCTGGCATTTAGGATATCCTGTCTCTAACTAGATATAAACCGTAATCCCTCTATAATTAACCTAGAAATATCAACTTTTACATCCGAATTAACACGGGAAACCTGACCTAATCAGTACAATTATCTTAAATAAATTTAAAGATTAGGATTTTACCCAGTTACTAAGGTAGTTCCCGGGTAAAATTAACTAAAACTGCCGACTAATCAACCAAACTCTCAAGACTCAGAGGAACCATATCACCATTCCTAGTCAGTCCTAATAACATTGATTGTTGCGATTCAATTAATTTACCTGTAAGTACACAGCACTCATCTTGTTGTGCCACAGCAGAAATACTGGCGCGAATATCAGATTTAGAAAAACGGGGTTTCCATTCACCTGATTTTTGCTGGATATAATTCCAGAGAATATCCCGAATTAAAGACTGATATCCCCGATTGCCCGCGATATCTTTGAGCTTTTCCTTCAGTTCCCGTTCTAGACGAATACTAGTAACTTCCATCTCAGTTGTTGGGGTGCGTGTAATGGTCTGCATGATTTTTTCTCCTTATAGATATAGACAGGATAGTAATACAAGTGTAGTATGTTTAAAAGAATGTTCAATAGGTGAAATTTTCTGTGAAATCCATTTATCCCATCTCTACCTCTTCACAAGCAACCAAATGCCTCGGCAGTTGGGAATTTGCTGCTGCGGACGTGGAGAATTTATTTATGGGCGAGGATAGCCAACATCAAGGCAATTATGATTTTAAATATCCCAGCATGAATTTGCTGAATACAAAACCACAAATAGAGATCAAACGCGGGAGGTACAAGCTAAAAAATGCTGTACCAAAATAAGACTAAAAACCATCAGGTCAGTTGTTAACCCCCGCAGTGTCTCAGACAACAAGCGGGGGTTTTTTTATAAGGAGTTAGGCTGTGACAAGCGCAATCCAAGTATTAGAGCAATCTGTGGTCGTGTTTTCCCAGAATTACTTGCCACTGTGTCGAGTAAATATCAAGCGGGCGATAGTGTTGCTAGTCAGCAATAAAGCCGAGCCATTGGAATTTTCTACAGAAGACGGCTGGTTAATTCACTCATCTAGATTCGTCCTCTCTGTACCCAAACACATTCGCTTAAAAATTGCTGCGACGGAACGAATTTGACACTCCCCGGTCTAAAGACGCGGGGATTCTTAATCGAATAATTGTCAAGACAACTGCTCGAATAATATCCGCTTTTCAGGTATTACCTTAGATGTACGGTTCTTGCCCTGATCCTGTTTGCCATTACTGGCAGAATCATCTCTGACAAGCGTAACTTTCAAAGAGTCCCCCGGTAGGTTTTTAATGTCTTTGCTGACAAATTTTAAATTAGCTCTTCGTAAAATTGTCCGAGAAGCCTGAGTATCAGCATGGTCAATATGACCACAATGTTCACAAATGAACTTTTCGCCATCTCTATTAGCTTTACTAATATGATGACAAGCCGAACATTCTTGAGAAGTAAATTTAGGATGAACGGATAATACTGGCTTACCAGACTTCAATGCCAGCCAAGCAATCTTAGAAAATAATTCGCCCCAACTGGCATCAGAAATAGAGCGATTTAATCCACGTTTTGCAGATTGACCATTAGCCATAAATCGTCCTTGCTGCCTTTTGGGTTTGCAGCGGGACTTCATAGCCTTAACATTTAGATGCTCTTGGACAATTGCCTCAGCGGTGTTAACAACTTTATTAGCTGCTTTCCATTGATGATCATTTCGCTTATCTGCAATTTTTTTATGTAGCTTGGCAACTATTTTCCCAGCTTTTTTGCGATTGTTAGAACCCTTGACTTTACGATTAACTCGGCGCTGTCTAATTCTTAATTGACGGCGAATTTTCTTATTAGTTGCCAGATGAGGATTTTCAATAAACGAACCATCAGACAAAGAAATTAATTTATTAATTCCTACATCAATACCTACTGCCGACTTAACGATTTCAATTCCTGTAACTTCAGGTAAAGATTCAGGCAAGTTGAGCAATACACTCATGTACCAGCCATCAGCTTCTTGAATTACTGTTACCGTTCTAATGTCAGCATCTACTGGAATAGTACGACTATCAAAATAGCGCATAGTCCCCAGTCCAGGAAAGTAGGCATGGGAATAGCATCTTGGCTGATTAGATTCACGATTAACAGTTAATTTTACTTGTCCTGGCTTGAATTGAAAAGTTTTAAAGTTAGCTGCTTTACGAAACGCAGGGAAACCCCTTTTGTGTTGAAAAAATCCGTGATAAGCAATATCTAATTTAGCTAAATTGCCTTGTAAAACATCTGAATTAATTCGGCTATACCATTCAGACTCAGAACGTAATTCAGTTGTTCTTTTACTTTGAATATCAGTCGCGTTACCCCAGATTAAACCATGCTTTTTGCTATTTTTTGTTAACTCAGCATACATGATGCCATGTTTAACAATAGGGCAGGTCAAAGGGCAATAAGAACCATATTCAATTCGACTATCTAAGTCTGAGAATGCACCATAATAGTACATCACGG
>NZ_JADEWA010000413.1:0-4925 GCF_015207865.1 Dolichospermum sp. LEGE 00246 | reverse complement strand
CTCCAAACCTCTCCCCGAAGCGGGGAGAGGCTTTGAAAACCCCCTTCCCTCGTAGGGAAGGGGGCAGGGGGGTTAGGTTTTTGGAGATTATCGGTTTCATCTAATACTTTTAAAACATCCTCTTAGACAGCTAACCGCAACTGCTGAGGTTGTTGTTGCAAAATTAAGTTAATGACTTCTGGACTCCATTTGAGAACTCGACTACTGAAGTCTGCAAACTGCTTACCTTTAATGGTGGGTTCCCATTGCCAATAATGCTTTTGCTGGTAATTCGTATCTTCCAGCATTTCATTAACACGGCGAGAAGTCCAGTTTTCTCCAGTCCTTTGACTAAGATGGTAGGCTATCTCTGTAACAGTGAGAGATTTCTTGGGAAGTGCTTGGTTAATGAGTCCCAATTCTACCTTGACTGTGATTTCTAGATGTTCCAAAACTTCAAAGTTGCTAATTGCAAAATGAAGTGGTTGAACATTAGCTTTTTGTGCCACAATAAATTTGACTCCTATTTATTGTAAGGAATTGGAGTTCCTGATTCGCCAAAATCAGTAGAGGTTTTACTTCCAGTAAATGTCAGCCTAGCTCGTCACAGCCATGCTGACATTCAATTATGGGTTATTAGCAAAAGTATTTTTAGCCCACCCGTGCAATTACCATAGCACAAGATGAGAGTTTAGCACAAGCTTTCTCTTAAAAAATTATAGTAGGCGGGCAATATTTATAAACCGTATCATAGTTAATTTTCATTGTCAAGCAAACACATAAAAATCACTAAATGCTTGTAGATGTTGGGTTTCCTCTGTTGCACTGATGATATTCAGCTATGGTGAAGCGGTTAGCAATAAATATGTTTATCCAAAAAATAGATCCCCGACTTCTCAAAGAAGTCGGGGATATGAGTCTTACTTAATCACAAGTATTAAATTAAACAGCAGCCAATTCTGGACTAGGACGCTTACTGTTACGGATATTGGTAATCGCCTCAGCATAATCAGGAGCATTGAATACAGCCGAACCCGCTACAATAGCATTAGCGCCAGCTTCCAAAACTTGCCAAGTATTATTAGCTTTTAGTCCCCCGTCAACTTCAATCCAAGGATCTAAACCGCGTTCATCGCACATTTGACGCAACTTGCGGATTTTAGGAACTACGCTAGGAATGAAGCTTTGACCACCGAAACCGGGGTTAACGCTCATAATTAGCACTAAATCGCACAATTCTAGGACATATTCAATTAACTCTAAAGGTGTACCCGGATTGAGTACAACCCCAGCTTTCTTACCGAGTTCTCTGATTTGTCCGAGAGTGCGGTGCAGGTGAGGAGATGCGTTGTGTTCTGCGTGGATAGAAATAATATCAGCACCAGCTTTAGCAAAACCTTCCACATACTTTTCTGGTTCCACAATCATCAAGTGGACATCCAGTGGTTTGGTTGTAACTGGACGAATCGCCTCCACAATCAGAGGACCTATTGTAATGTTAGGGACAAAACGTCCATCCATTACATCAACGTGAATCCAATCTGCTCCTGCTTTGTCTACGGCGCGAATATCGTCACCCAGACGGCTAAAATCTGCTGATAGGATGGATGGAGAGATAACTATAGGCTTTTGAGATGAATTTTGGGTCATGGCTAGTGGGTTTTAAGCGTCTTCGTCTGTAGGCATTGTAACAAAATATGGAGAAATTATTAAAAATTAATTCAAAAATGAAAATTTTAAATAAAATTTCTCTCTCTTTTCTCCTTTCCCTCTGGAAGAATATGGATTAAATGAACCACGTTCGCGCAGCGTCCCGGAGGGATATAGGGACGAAGGACACGAAGAAAGGAAGGAAGAAGATAAATCTTGATTTGGGAAGGGAGTAACAAGCGGTTATGAATAAAAATTGGCTAATTTTTTGGAGTTTAGGTTTTTCCTGCTTGACTGTACCCGTCTTTGCTGGTGTCAAGTTTGCTAATTTTTTAGGTGCTAACGGTATTGATGCGCTGAAACTACATCAAGCCCCTTATAATTTGACTGGGCGGAAAATTGCTATTGGCCAAGTAGAAATTGGTCGTCCGGGGATGTTTGGCTGGGATAAAGCCGTATCTAAAAATCGGGCTGTATCTCCATTTGCAGTGTTTTCACGCAATGTCCCGGCTAAGTCGAATGTTGGTGTTGATCCTCATGCTTATAATGTTTCTGGTGTGATGGTGAGTCAAGATAAGGCTTTTCCCGGTGTTGCACCAAATGCGCGACTGTATTCTTCTGCTGTCGGATCTACAAAAAAAATCGGTCAACCAGAGGAGTGTCTGTCAGCACAACATATTGCTTTACAAAATGGTCGTGATGTGCGGGCGATTAATTTTAGTTTTGGTGAACCTCTGGAACGTGATCCTCGACCAGAAGCTATGTTAGATGGTAATGCTTTACTAACATTATGTATTGACTGGTCTAGCCGTGTTCATGATGTTGTCTATTCCATTGCTGGTAATCAAGGCAAAGGCGGGATTCCCATTCCTACAGATAATTTTAACGCAATTAATGTGGCTTTTTCTTCAGAACGCGAGGGAATTTTTAATAAAGTTCACGTTTCTAATTTGGCGAGTATTAATCAAGGTATAGAAAATCGTTTAGCAGGGAAGGAATTTAATATTGGGGGGAGAAGTGCAATTAGTTTGGTTGCTCCTGGGACGAATATTCCTTTACTTAATCCTGATGGTAAGTTAAATAAATCTACAGGTACGAGTTTTGCTGCACCGCAAGTTACGGCTACTGTGGCTTTATTACAGGAATTTGTGGATAGACAGTTACGAATTAAACAAGCAAATTGGACTATTGATGCTCGTCGTCATCAGGTCATGAAAGCAATATTACTTAATTCTGCGGACAAGATTCAAGATAGTGGTGATGGTTTACGGTTGGGAATGACGAGGACTTTAATTGATAAACAAAATCAAGATTGGTTAGTTTCTAATGCTTACAAAAATTCCAAAATTCCCCTGGATGCTCAAATGGGAGCAGGTCATTTAAATGCTTTTCGAGCTTATCAACAGTTGAATGGTGGTGAATGGAAACCTAATACACCAGTTCCGCCTATTGGTTGGGATTATGGTACTGTTAATGCTAATTCTTTTAAGGAATATACTTTGCAAAAGAGTTTGAAACAAAATAGTTTTGTGGCTATTACTTTAAGTTGGGATCGTTTGGTGGAGTTGAATGATAAAGATAATAATCAGGAATATGATATAGGGGAAACATTTATAGATAAAGGATTAAATAATCTTGATGTTTATTTAGTTAAAAATAATGAAGTTGTTGTTTGTGATTCTGTGAGTGAGGTTGATAGTGTCGAGCATATTTTTTGTCCAGTTCCTACTAATGGTAACTATAAGATTCGGGTGCAATTCAAGAAGCAGGTGAATGAAGCTACTCAACCTTATGCTTTAGCTTGGTGGACTGTAGGTGAAAGGTGATAGATACAACAAAGTTCAGCAGATTAGCGTTTAATTTGTTGAGGAAAGTCAGGAACTAACAAAGAGTTTTCTAATTCACCTTGTTGATTATAGAACCTGATTTCACCTTGTTCATTACATAACCATACTTCAATTGCTTGAGCTTCTAAATATAATTGTTTCTTAAATTCCATTTCATCAATAGTATTGCCCGTAGATTTAACTTCTATACAAATTTCTGGTGCTATGGAAGCTGATATTTCATCTTGAATTTGATCAAATCTTGTATCTGAACACCAAACGACATCAGCAACTTTAACGCCGTCTGATGTATTGATTGCACATTCTGGCATGACTTCGCCAGTTTTTAATAAAGATTCTAATAGTCGTTGGATTCTTCCTTGATAAAAAGAGTGTTTAATTTTTACAGGACTCATGACAATTTGTCCCCATTTATTTAATTCAATTTTGAAAGGTAAATCTTGTAATTGTTTATTTTCACAAACTTCTTCCCATCTCATAATCATTTACCTAGATTGATCAGACCAATATTATTTTAACGGATTTTTCAAAGGAATAAAACAAAGAGAAATAATAAGTTAGCTATTCCTACAGAGCGATTAGTGATCGCTACTTATACTAAAAGAGTTAGCGATTACCAAATTACAGGACAGTCATAGTTTTGGAAAACTGAGTCTCGACTAATTAATGTTGCATTTTCAACTTTAGATTGAGCTAGTAGAAGTCTATCAAATGGATCTTTGTGGTGTAGAGGTAAGTTTTTTAGTTCCAGAATATGGAGAAATGTTATAGATAATAAAGTAATATTATTTTGTTCCTGCTGAGTTTTTAGCATAAGTTCTAAATCATCTCTAAGAGTTAATTTCCCTAACTGAATTTTGATTTGCATTTCCCATAGGCTGACTATGCTCAGAAGTAACTCATGATTGGGATTTTGAAGTAATGTTAGCGTGTCTCTAGGTATACGGTCTGGTTCGCTATGCCACCACATAAAAGTGTGGGTATCGAATAGTAATTTCATGTTTCACCAAGCCAAAACTCATCAGGTAGTGGATCATCAAAGTCATCAGTGAATATACAAGAACCTAAACCGAGTCCTGGCTGTCGTAATCCTTTATTTGGCATAGACTGAGGTTCTTTATTAATCTTTACTTCTACCCATTGCAATAACTGTGTAGCCAGTTGAATTTGCTCCTTTTCATCAAGACTTTTGAGAAGATGTTCAGCAAGCATTGCTCTGTATAGAGGAGGTAAGGTTAATACTGCTCCAAAAATTTCATCGTAAGTAACGTTAGCCATACAAAAAACTCCTTACAGAGTGTGGTAATGGCATTTTAGCATAAATGCGCTTAACCCAAATTACTGATCATTAAGATTCATATTCTTCTTTAGCTTCTTGTGTTGTTTTTTATTTAGTTAAATTGTTCCAATAAAAATATTCATCATGAATTTTTTTCAGTTCGTCAATGG
>NZ_JADEWA010000044.1:0-20153 GCF_015207865.1 Dolichospermum sp. LEGE 00246 | reverse complement strand
TTATAGCCCCCTCCTTGCTTGCGGGGAGGGGGTTGGGGGCGGGGTTCTTATATTTAACTCAACAGATAACCCCTATATCTTCTTTCTTCCTCCTGACTCCTGACTCCTATTTTTTTCCGAGGTGAATTATGTTAACAGCAGCAGATGTAATGACCAAAGATGTGGCAATGATTCGCAGTTCAGCAACAGTCAAAGAAGCAGTTGATTTAATGAAAGCAAGAGATTGGAGAGCATTAATTGTAGATCGTCGTCATGAACAAGATGCTTATGGAATTATCACAGAAAGCGACATTGTTTATAAGGTAATTTCCTATAGCAAAGATCCAAATAAAATCCGTGTTTATGAAATTATGACTAAACCTTGTATTGTCGTTAATCCAGAATTGGGTTTAGAATATGTAGCCAGATTATTTGCTAATCATCATCTCCGACGTGCGCCTGTAATTAGTGGTAAATTATTAGGAATAATCTCACTTACTGACATCTTAGCCAGAAGTAGTTGTTTAGAACAACCGCGCTCATTTTTATTAGAACAAGAATTACAAGATGAAATTAAAAAAGCTCGAATTGTTTGTGCAGAAAAAGGCATCAATTCCGCAGAATGTGCAGCCGCTTGGGATGTAGTAGAAGAAATTCAAGCCGAAATTGCCCACCAACTCGCTGAAAAACCTCTAAAAACTGCCTTTGAAGATTACTGTGATGAATATCCAGAATTCACAGAATCTAGGTTTTATGATTTGTAATCCGTAGGTTGGGTTGACGATAGGAAACCCAACATGATCATTATCGAAGATTTTGTTGGGTTTCACTTTGTTCTACCCAACCTACAATTGTTTATTATTACCAATTACAAATTAATTATGCAAACAATCATTATTGACCCCGTTACTCGCATTGAGGGACACGCGAAAATCAGCATTTATTTAGATGATGAAGGACAAGTAAATGATGCTCGATTTCATGTTACGGAATTTCGCGGTTTTGAAAAATTTTGTGTTGGTCGTCCGTTTCCAGAAATGCCGGGAATTACGGCGAGAATTTGCGGTATTTGTCCAGTCAGTCACTTATTAGCATCAGCCAAAACAGGTGATCGCATTTTAGCCGTCACAATCCCCAAAACAGCCACCCAATTACGCCGTTTGATGAATTTAGGGCAAATCATCCAATCTCATGCCCTCAGCTTCTTTCACCTCAGCGCACCGGATCTATTATTAGGCATGGATAGCGAACCCGAAAACCGCAATATCTTTGGTTTAATTGCCGCTGAACCGGAATTAGCCAGAGGTGGAATCCGTTTACGGCAATTTGGACAAGAAATCATTGAATTATTAGGAGGAAAAAAAATTCATCCTTCCTGGGCTGTTCCTGGTGGAGTTCGTGACCCTTTAACCACAGAAAATCGCACCCACATTCAGCAAAAAATTCCTGAAGCCAAAGCCACTGTAATTAGTGCCATAGCTTTATTTAAAACCCTATTAAAAACTTATGAAAAAGAAGCAAAAACTTTTGGTAATTTTCCGAGTTTATTCATGGGTTTAGTTAGTTCTGAAGGTTTATGGGAAACTTATGATGGACATATCCGATTTGTTGATAGTGGAGGAAACATTGTTGCTGATAATCTTGATGCTGCTAACTATCATGAATTTATTGGTGAAGCAGTCCAAGCAGATTCTTATTTAAAATCACCTTATTATCTTCCTTTAGGTTATCCCGATACCACAGATCATTGTCGTTTAGATAGTGGAATGTATCGCGTTGGACCATTAGCTAGATTAAATATTTGTAGTCAGATTGGCACACCTTTAGCAGACACAGAATTAAAAGAATTTCGTAGTTATGGAACCGGAACTGTTAAATCATCATTTTTCTATCATTATGCGCGGTTGATTGAAATTTTAGCATCAATTGAACATATAGAGATTATCCTTGATGACCCAGATATTTTATCAAATCGTCTCTGTGCTGAAGCTGGTATTAATTGCCTAGAAGCAGTTGGTGTTAGTGAAGCCCCAAGAGGGACATTATTTCATCATTATCAAGTTGATGAAAATGGTTTAATGTTAAAAGTAAATTTAATTATTGCTACTGGTCAAAATAACTTAGCCATGAATCGGACAGTTGCCCAAATTGCCCGTCATTTTATCCAAGGTGATCAAATAAAAGAAGGAATATTAAACCGAGTTGAAGCCGGAATTAGGGCTTTTGATCCTTGTTTGAGTTGTTCAACTCATGCAATGGGACAAATGCCTTTATTAATAGAAGTAGTAAATAACAATGGTGCTGTAGTTAATCAAATTTATCGTAATTAAGTATTTAGATCCCCGACTTCTTCAAGAAGTCGGGGATCTAGACTTACAAGGTAAATTTGGCTATCGTCACAAATCAATTATTCTCCCTAATGAGTCTGTCAAATTGCCATCTTTCCCGGAATTAATCTTAGATTTAACTAAAGTATTTCCAGGAAAAAATTAAGTTATAAAATTAAAATTTGCAAAAATTGAGAAAATGTGCTATTTTAATTGTCAAGTGATAGGCTAGGCTAACTATAACAATTTAAAAAAATACTAGTATAAGAATTAGCGGCTGATATAGCCGCACCAGTATCTATAGTTCACTCATACTTACACCTGCTGCAATAGGGTCAAAATTCTTGGGAAAATGGGTGTTATGATCACAGTCTGCCTTTTTTAAATGCGTCCCTTCTAGATTAGCTTGACGCAAATTCGCGGAAAATAACATTGCTCCACGTAAATCTGCATTTTGTAAATTAGCTTCACTTAAATCAGCAAAACTCAAATCACATCCTCGCAGATTTGCACCCCTAAGGTTGGCTCTACTCAAATCAGCATAGCTGAAATCAGAGCCTTTTAAATCCAAACTTTGTAAATTAGCATCACCTAATTCTGCTCTTTCAAAGTCTCTTTTTCCCATCATATATTCTTCTACAATCCTAGCAGCACTATTAATTGGTTGTTGAAAATTCACTTCAGGCATAAAACAGCCTCACAATTTATCTAAGAAGTTTAATGGTTTAATGGAAACCATCCAGATTCATAATATTATAACAAATAAGTCAGAAAATAAATGTCCTGTTCACATAAGTTAGTTTTGAAAATTTTTGTGTTTTCTCATAATGTACTCAAATTTTGCTCTTAAGTAGGTGAACACAATAAAACCAATCTATGTAAAGAAAAGTAAAATCGCCCAAACCCTCTTCACTCTTGCCTCTTGCCTTGCCATAACGACGATTTTCAATGCTAACCTACTTAGTCTCATATTCAAAATTAAGCTGAAACTGTATGGAACAAAATTTCCAGAATAGTTAACCGCAGATAAACACAGATAAATTAAAAATGATGAAAACTACAATAGTCATTGGCTATGGAAATGAATTACTCAGTGATGATGCTATTGGTCCTAGAGTAGCAAATCTCATCAATCTCTGGCATCTATCTAATGTCCAAGCTTTAGCAGTTCACCAACTCACTCCAGAATTAGCAGCAAATTTGGCAAATGTCAATTTAGCAATTTTTGTAGATGCTAGTTTGAATTCAGAATTGCAAAATGTGCAAGTAGAACCTATACTACCTAATGAATCTAGGATGATCATAGGACATAGCATTAAGCCTACATATCTTTTAGCCTTAACGAAATCTCTCTATAGTTATAGTCCACCAGCTTGGTTAATAACAGTACCAGGGGTTAACTTTGAATTAGGAGATTGTCTTTCACCAATAGCAGAACAAGGAATTAGTATAGCTTTAACAAAAATCATTAACATTATTAATAAAGGATAAAAAACTCCATTTCTCTTCCTCTCTGCGACTCTGCGACTCTGCGTGAAACAAATTCATACCTTCATTCAGCAAAATCCAAAATAATCACAAATTCATAGGAGTATGTATGGAAACACCTAACCAAAGAATTAGCAATAAAGTTTATGATATCGTTAATCCCCTAGATGCGATATTTATTCCCAAAACTGTAGCCGTAATTGGTGCTACTGAAAAACCCGGAAGTGTAGGAAGAACTTTGCTTTGGAACTTAATCACTAATCCCTTTGGAGGAACAGTTTTTCCGATTAATCCTCAGCGTCATAGCGTATTAGGAATTAAAGCTTATCCGACTATTTTGGATGCTCCCGAAAAAATAGATTTAGCCGTTATCGTTATACCAGCACAAACTGTACCCCAAATTATATCTGATTGCGTTAATGCTGGAATAAAAGGAGCAATCATTATTTCCGCTGGTTTTAAAGAAGCTGGAGAAAAAGGTATCGCTTTAGAACAGGAAATTATCCAACAAGCACAAAGAGGAAAAATTAGAATTATCGGACCTAATTGTTTAGGAGTAATGAATCCAATTTCTGGTTTAAATGCTACCTTTGCCAGTAAAATGGCGCGTCCAGGAAATGTTGGTTTTATTAGTCAAAGTGGAGCTTTATGTACAGCAATTTTAGACTGGAGTTTTCAAGAGAATGTAGGTTTTAGCACCTTTATTTCCATTGGTTCAATGTTAGATATTAGTTGGGGAGATTTAATTTATTATCTTGGTGATGACCCCCATACTAAAAGTATTGTAATTTATATGGAATCCATTGGGAATGCGCGTTCCTTCCTATCAGCAGCGCGAGAAGTGGCTTTAACAAAACCGATAATTGTGATTAAAGCTGGTCGGACACCAGCCGCAGCTAAAGCAGCCGCTTCTCACACAGGATCATTAGCAGGAAGTGATGCTGTTTTAGATGCAGCTTTTCGCCGTTGTGGGGTGTTACGAGTCAATAGTATTTCTGATTTATTTGATATGTCAGAAGTATTAGCAAAACAACCCCGTCCCCAAGGTCCCCGGCTAACAATTTTAACTAATGCTGGCGGTCCGGGAGTATTAGCAACGGATACATTAATTGAAAGTGGAGGAGAATTAGCAGCAATTTCTCCAGAAATAATGACTTCCTTAAATGACATTTTACCACCGCAATGGAGTCATAATAATCCTATTGATATTTTAGGGGATGCTGACCCCCAACGTTATACAAAAGCCTTAGAAATTGCGGCGCAAGATCCCAATAGTGATGGTTTATTAGTGATTTTAACACCCCAATCAATGACAGATCCTACCCAAACAGCGGCACAACTAAAACCCTACGCACAAATGTCAAATAAGCCAATTTTAGCTAGTTGGATGGGTGGTGCAGATATAGCCGAGGGAGAACAAATTCTTAACAATCAAGGTATTCCCACTTATGCTTATCCTGATACAGCAGCGCGAGTATTTAGTTATATGTGGAAGTCGAGTTATAACCTGCGCGGTATTTATGAAACTCCGGTTTTACCAACATTAATTTGTGATGTGAATACTCGCAATTGTGCTAAAGTGGAAAATATTATTCAAGCTGCAAAAACAGCAGGAAGAACAATTCTCACGGAATTTGAATCTAAGGAAATTTTAGCCGCTTACGGTATCCCTGTGGTGGCTGGTTGCATTGCGGAAACTGTGGATAAAGCGGTTGAATGTGCAGAAAATTTAGGTTATCCGGTAGTTTTAAAACTTTATTCTCAGACAATTACCCATAAAACTGATGTGGGTGGTGTGCAATTAAATTTGCAAAATGCAGAATCGGTAAAATGTGCTTTTCAAAATATTCAAAAATCCGTAAAAGAGAAAGCCAAAGCGGAAGATTTTTTGGGTGTAACTGTACAATCAATGATCAAAACTGATGGCTATGAATTGATTATTGGCAGTAGTTTAGATCCCCAATTCGGTCCAATATTATTATTCGGTGCTGGGGGACAATTGGTGGAGGTTTTTCAGGATAGTTCTATTGGCCTTCCTCCCCTCAATACTACCTTAGCCCGGCGGATGATGGAACAAACCAAAATTTATAAAGCTTTGCAAGGAGTGAGAGGACGGAAAAGTATTGATATTGCTGCTCTTGAACAATTAATGGTAGAATTTAGTCAATTAGTTGTGGAACAACCTGGGATTAAAGAAATTGATATTAATCCCTTGTTGGCTATTCCTCCCACTCCTATACATCCCGGAGGATTAATTGCTTTAGATGCCAGGATAGTTTTGCATTCTGCTGATATTCAAGAAAGTCAATTACCAAAATTAGCTATTCGTCCCTATCCTAGTCAATATATTAGTGATTGGAAATTGAACAATGGTACACCAATTACTATTCGTCCTATTCGTCCCGAAGACGAACCTTTAATGGTAGAATTTCACAAGACCTTATCAGAAGAAAGTGTTTATTTCCGCTATTTCCATCTCATTAAATTGAGTCAACGCATTACCCATGAACGACTAACACGAATATGCTTTATTGACTATGATCGAGAAATGGCTTTAGTTGCAGAATACCAAAATCCCGAAACAGAAAATAGGCAGATTTTAGCAGTAGGAAGATTAACTAAATTACATGGTAGTAATGCGGCAGAATTTGCTATGCTAGTTAGCGACAAATTTCAATATCAAGGCTTAGGGACAGAATTACTCCGCAGATTGCTAGAAGTTGGTAAAAACGAGAAAAGTTGCTGTATCTATGCTGATATTTTAGCTGACAATTCAGGTATGCAGCGAGTATGTGAAAAACTTGGGTTCCAAATCACAAATACAAGTGATGCAACAATATTGAGGGCAGAAATTAAACTTTAAATGGGGGTTGCTGAAAAAATTTTTCAGCAAGTTTTAATTAGGTAGCCAGTAATCTGTTACAGTATTAATCTGTAAATAAAAGCTACATAGCATAGATGTTTTTGAATTATGTAACCTATGCCGGCGAATTCCTGTCCTGAAAATGATGCTTATAACGGAAACTCTGATCCCCTTGACTCTATCTTTACTGACCTATCAGTAGATGAGGAATCAGAAGTAAGGACGGGTTCCGCGTCTCTACCACCAGGCCGATTTAAAGGACGTAGAGGCAAAGCTGCTCTAGTTTTAACTATAGTCTGGAGTGGTACTATTACCTTGCATTTAGTTTCCTGGGGTTCGATATTTGTCCTCGGACTGACAACAATGCTAGGTATTCATGCTTTGGGGATTATTTTTGCCAAACCCCGTCACCATTCCCAAGAGATAGAGGGGGATTTGCCTTTTGTCTCTGTGTTAGTGGCTGCTAAAAATGAGGAAGCGGTAATTGGCAGATTAGTTAAGAATCTGTGTAATCTGGAATACGGTAATGGTCAATATGAAGTCTGGATTATTGATGATAATAGTACAGACAATACACCCCAATTACTCGCCCAACTCAAGCAGGAATATCAACAACTCAATGTATTTAGGCGTGATTCTGACGCTATTGGCGGCAAATCGGGGGCATTAAATCAAGTATTACCACTGACAAAGGGAGACATTATTGCTGTATTTGATGCTGATGCCCAAGTTACACCGGATTTGCTATTACAAATAGTTCCTTTATTTCAAAAAGAACAGGTAGGGGCGGTACAAATGCGTAAAGCGATCGCCAATGCTAAGGAAAATTTTTGGACTAAGGGACAAATGGCGGAAATGTTGTTGGATATTTGGTTTCAACAACAGCGCACTGCTATTGGTGGTATCGGTGAACTCCGAGGTAATGGTCAATTTGTCCGTCGTCAAGCCTTGGCTAGTTGCGGTGGTTGGAATGAGGAAACTATCACTGATGATCTGGATTTAACTATCCGGTTACATCTGGATAAATGGGATATTGAATGCGTTTTTTATCCGCCAGTGGAAGAAGAAGGTGTCACCAATGCTACAGCCCTTTGGCATCAACGTAACCGATGGGCAGAAGGTGGTTATCAACGTTATTTAGACTACTGGGATCTCATCCTCAAAAACCGCATGGGGACAAGGAAAACCTGGGATTTGTTGATCTTTATGGTAACAATGTATATTTTACCGACAGCAGCAATACCAGATATATTAATGGCGATCGCTCGTCATCGTCCCCCCGTATTAGGTCCTGTAACTGGCTTATCTTTGGGAATGTCAGTAGTAGGAATGTTTGCTGGTTTAAAGCACGTTCGTTCCGATCAACAATTTAAACCATTTACCTATTTAATGGTACTTTTCCAAACCCTCCGCGGCAGTTTATATATGTTGCATTGGTTAGTAGTTATGAGTAGCACAACGGCGCGAATGTCTTTCCGACCAAAACGCCTCAAATGGGTGAAAACTGTCCATACAGGTGTTGAGAAATAAGGAAATAATCAACCGCAGGGCTTGCACTCATGTACATGGACTGCACTCAATTACAAGTAAGTAATTGGACAAAAATATTTACAGTCATTGCGAGGGAAGGGAAGCAATCACAACCCTTGGAATTGCTTCATTTCACTTCGTTCCATATGGCTAACGCCACGCAACGCTAACGCAATGACATTGTGTAATTAATTCTGTCTCACTACTTAAACCTGTGTTGTGGACAGAGTTTGAAGGGTGAAATATCAAAAATTTCATCCTTCATTTTTTTGTGATGAATCTTAATATTTATCTTCTTCATCCCCACATCTTGTATTGTATACTACTTGCGGTTAAATTAGTAGTGTATTAGTATGAGATATGTCCAAGGAAATCCGAGAATTAAAAAGCTTATTACTTCAAGCTGGGTTTACCTGTCGGACGGGGAAAGGCAGTCATACTAACTGGTATCATCCCTTACTTACTGGGAGAGTTACTATATCAGGTAAAGATGGAAAAGATGCTAAAGAATATCAGGAAAAAGATGTTAATAACGCTATCAAAAGAATAGAAGAAATTAAAAAGGTTCAAGAGGAAGAAGAAGAATGAATTATCATTACACGGTAATTATTCAGTGGTCTCAGGAAGATAATTGTTTTGTTGTCAGTCTACCTGAATGGGGGGAGTTTTGCCATACACATGGGGACACATATCAAGAAGCTTTAGAAAATGCTCAGGAAGTCTTAGAAATGTTAATTGAATCTTGTTTAGAAGATGGTGAACCCCTCCCAGAACCAAAAACTTTAGGTAAGTCTTTATCAGCAGCTTAATTTTTAGGAGACTTACACAAATGGTACAAAATTTCATCCTTCATTTTTTTGTATTGGCAACCAATCATCTAAAATTTGTTCTAGTGAACCAATGGGGATAATGGGAAATATGTCAATAGGAAGTTGAGAGCGATCGCTTGCTTCTAATCTAGCATCTTGATAACATTCATCAAATATTTCTAAAATGTAAGGTTTCAAACTAGGACTATCTTTAAGAGAATTCTTAATCTGTTTGCGAAATGTCCTAATTTCCCCTAGCCAATATCCTTGATTACGTTCTCTTTCACTATCCCAATATTTGAGTTTTAGTAGATGGACAAGCAGCTTAGTTAATAAACTTTCAATTGCTCGTTTCTCACTTCTACCCATAGTTTCTAATTCTTCTAATAAATTCTCTAAATCAACAGCGGAAAATTGTCCTGTGCGAAGTTGGTTAATGGTTGTTCTTATCCACAGGTAATAGTCTTGATCGTATAAGGTTTGAGTTGTTGGTTGTGTTGATGTAACCATATACTGGTGAGGATTTTACTATTTCTTTTATTTTAGGTTAATTTAGTGATTACTGTTATTAATTGAGTTGCAGATTTTACAACCTTGATTTATGCTGAAAACAAGAGTTTATGAAATCAGCTTATATGTCAAATTTACTGGCAAGAATTACAATTAATCCTAAACAATGTGGTGGTCGTCCCTGTATTCGGGGAATGAGAATTAGGGTATCAGATGTATTAGATTTGCTTGCTGCTGGTTTAAGTGCTGAAGAAATTCTAGAAGAAATGCCGGATCTTGAAGCTGATGATCTCAAAGCAGCACTTTTATACGCTTCACGAAAACTCAATCATCCAGTGTTAGTTGCATGATTATCTGGGTTGATGCACATTTATCACCATCTATTGCTACTTGGATTACTCAAACATTCGATTTTATAGATTAGCCCTTTTTTATTTATCACAAGTTTGCTAGATATGCTTGACTTATGCGTATACTATCTACTAATTTAGATACATTAGTTCAATAAATAGACTTATGAGCATAGTTAATATCACATTTGACTCAAATGTTTTTCCTAAAGTGGTCAATCCAAATCCAGATAAATTCCCAGATGAACAGGCTCTCCCAAGTTTCCAAATAATAAATTCATCCATTAAAAATGGATATGCAAAAGGTTTCTTGGCTGAGACAGTTTTTACTATAGAAGCTATTAAAAAGATAGACAGACATAAATTTTTTAGAAACTATAATCTACCCTATACAGTTACAGAATATATTGAGGGAGACATTAGAGGAATTAGATTGAATCTTGATCAAGATAATACTTCTCATCCTGGCAATAATACTTATAATCCCCACTTAACATCACAGTTCAATGATGCTTTGGAGTTAGGATTCAAAATCTTACCATGTAAAAGATTCGGTTGGATAGAAAATCCTGACTTAGAAAGTGAGTGGTTTATAAAATTAACCCATACAGAAATATCTCTTTATGAAGAAACATTTGGAGAAGTGGTTGATAAAATTAAGAATTGTTGCTGCGGTAGTTACGATTTAGAAGAAATTGGAAATCGCTATACTAGCGGTACGGAACATTGGATAAAAATTCTTACAGCATAATGCAAACGCCACAAAGCCTTTATTCAACAAAAAGCATAATTATCCTGTATATTTGTTTAAAATGAATTTTGGCAAAGTTATCAGCACATTTTAAATGAAGCTTAAAATCTGTTGACTCAATTAATAAATATGGATAAACTCAGATGTGTAAAGATACTGAAATCAACGCTTTAGATATGTCATCCCAAGAGGAAAACCCGCAAGGAGAAGTCAGTATTGATGACACTATGGATTGCGTAACATTCGAGTTGGAGGGTGAAAATCTCATATTTAAGAGAATCCCCAACAAATATGGTCAAGAAGGGATGACTTTTGGTCTTTTTCGAGAGGATGGAACTCAACTTGGAGAAAGTTTCTGTAGAGTAGACAGATTTAACAAACGAGCTTGGTACTTGGATACTATATACACTTTAGTAGAGTTTGAACGGCAGGGGTATGGCACGCCACTACTAGAATATACCTGTCAAGCACTCTGGCAAAGAAAGAAAACAGCTATTATTCTCGAGAGACCAGGAGACTCTATTGCTGCTGACGGCTTTAATCGAAAAGAATGGTATGAAAGACATGGGTTTGAGTCTTCACCTGAGCCTTTAACTTTTATGTCCCGCGACTATACTGAAAACGGCTGAGATTTGAACTTTTACAAAATAACAAAAAAGCTAGATGTGTAGGGGTTTAGCACTGCTAAACCCCTACCTATATTAAAATTCCCCAGCTTCTTTAAGTGCGAAATCAATCACTCGTTGACTTAAACGAATATTGTGATTGAGCATTTTTTCAATCGCAGTTTTGATAGATAGGGGATATCCTTCTTTTTTAGCACGTAGCAAAATTCCAATTGAACCCGTAACTGCAAGACCACTTAATCTAGCTATTCTTCTTCCTACCGCTTCATCTATACAGACTGTAGAAATATTTTTATTTAATGCTAATTGAATTACAGAAGCTTCTCCTATATCTAAAGAATTCAGAAGTATAGGAGAAATATTTACAGGAACACTTTGCTTTTTTAGCCAAAAATCCGCTTGAAATTCAGTTACACTCAAACCTGTTGTACCACCAATGAGTATTTCTTGAGAGACTTCAAAGGGAACAATAACATTTGTATATAAAGACTGTAAAACATTAAAATCCCCCATAGCAGCAACAATAGCAATTAAAGGAGAAGTATTAATCACAATTTCACTCGTGTTAGGCATTTTCTATATCTGATAATAATTCCTCTGCACTTAAATCAATTAATGGCACTCCATAATCATTTAATTTAAGAATAAAAGTTACTCTCTCTACTCCCAGTAACGCCGCAGCCATACCAGAAGAAAGGCGTTTCATTTCATATAATTTCACAGCCATTGCCCATTTTGCTTCTTGTTCAAACTGTTCTCTAGTTTTACCAACAGCATCAGGTAAAGTTTCAGGATAGTTAATTTTGAGTTGCAAAGACATGATGTATTGTACAGCAAAGGTTGATCAAATAATAACAAAGATCATGATTAACTCAAAGTATACGGCGATATCTGGGTTGTGGTGCGATTCCTAGGTCGCGCTTCGCTATCGCACCCTGAAATCAACTCAAAACTGAGAGCGATAGCTGCGCTCGCCGTAGGCATCGCCTACACTAGAAAATAGGTGTATGCCTTATTTTCTTATTGATTATAACAAAGAAAGTTGAGTATCTGCCTGATTAACCACATAAGCAACTCGCTTTTCTATTTTTGTTTTTATTATTTTCCCTTCATTTATAGCTCTTATTAACCAATCATCCATCTGTACTTTTCTCACTTGTAGAGAGTCCGCCAGAGATTTTGCATCCTGGGGTTGCTGTAAATGATTGAGAATTACAGGTAAAACGACATTATAAATATCTTTGGGAATAGTTGTTAAATCTTGTGGAATAGTATTAACATTCTGTTCTGGCTGTTTTGGCATTACTTCATTTTTTACAAGTTCAAAATCAGCAATATTTTTTGTTAACATTTGTCGCAAATTACTATTTTCAAATTCTGAAGGAAACGGTTTTGCACCTTGATTATATAATTGCTGATTTCCTTCTGGTACTGGAGATGACATTTTCACAAATACAGAAATTTCTTTCAGTTTAGATAATGCTTCTACTGCACCAAACCAAGTTCCACCTTTACCAAAAGTAGAATTAACAACTAGGGCATAATCTGCTAAACTATAAATATATTTATTCCGTCCCATCGCGTTACCTGTATTAAAACCAGCATCAGGATCATAGCTAGAAATTAAAGTTAATCTACCTTCTTGAATACTAGAACGATATTTACTATTTACTGCTGCTTTAGTCAAGCTATCAGCTAATACACCAACAGACGTTCCTCCATGATCCAAAATACCTAACATTGATTCTTGATCTATTCCCCTTGCACCACCAGAAATAACCTGTATGCTTTGTTGAGAACAAGTTTGGGCAACTCTGCGTGTGTAGTGAATAATATCCTCATCTACATCACGAGAACCTACAACTGCTAGTCCTCCTAAAGATAATAATTCTGCATTCCCAACCCCATAAATAATCGCTGGGGCTGAATGTTTCAATATTTGCTTAAAACGCTTGGGATATTTAGCATCACTGCGTCCCAATATCCATAAACCGCGACTTGTCCATTTTTCCACTGCTAAACTTAACATTGCACCCCGTTGTAATAAACCTACAAGCCTATCAGGATTAAGTTTATTATTAGTTATTTTTTGTAACTCTGCTTTTGCTGTTATTTCCAATAAATCTGCTGGACGCTTATGATTTTCTCGCAACCAATCTGTTAACAAGTTATATTCACCCAGAGTCAAGGGTAGCGGTTCAATTTGGCGATTTTGTCCAAAACTGGCACACAACAGCAAAATTGCTTGAGTATCTGGTGCTAGAACATGATTTAACATAATTTTCTAATCCGATTGACCTAATGAATTAAGAGCTAATGCTACAGGATAAACTAATCCACTTCCAGCATGACGCAAAAGTGCTGCAATGACAGTAAAAGTCCAACGGGAATCTACCATATCATCAATTAAGAATACATTACCACTCATGCCTTCCCAAGCATCAATTGCAAAAGATCCATCTAAATTATGAGCTTGTTGATAACTGTTACTCATATTTTTTTGTAACTGAGTTTGACGAATTTTGCGAACAATAGGTTTAAATGGTAAGCCTAATTCCCCAGCTACTCTTTGCGCGAAGTTAGGTACAAGTTTTAGACGATTTAAGGAAGGAACGCACGTTACCCAGGTGGGGAAAGGTTGAGGTTTCCAGCGTTGAATCATCTCAACAGTAGCCCGTACAAGTGCATCATCAAAATGATTATCTTGATATTTTCCACGCTTGACCAATTCGCCCCAACCTGCATCACCCCATAGAGATAATGTTCTTCCTGGTTCTGCTCTTAAATTGTCTCTAATGTTTCCAGAAAATTTATAATTTAGTAATGCTTGTGGTGGCCATTGTTTGCGCGGTTCAATAATTTGGTTACTCCGACGTAAATATAAAATTGCTTGATTTACAAATTCATCTGCAAAAGTTTCTGGTAATAATGGCTTACCCAAACATATAGCACATTTACCACATTCTTCTGGATTTGGATCATCTAATTCTGTTGCTAAAAAAGCCATTAAGCATTGTTGACTTTGCATATAATCTAACATTCGCAGTTGTTCTTGTCGGCGAATTTGTGTTAAAAGTTCAATTTTTTCAGTATTGTATTGATAATTTATTGGGTTAAGATACCATTTTGAAGATTGTTTACTTACAGGTGCAGGAAATTCCAGAGATAAAATTTTTAAAACTTTATCAATTTGTCCTCTTGAAAGATTGAGTTGCTGTTCTAATTGAGGAATAGAAAAACCATCAACAGCTTTTTCTAGTTCATTCAAAACTTTTTGTGTATGAATTTCTGGAGGAAATGCTGTATTAATGAAGTAATTATTAATTTCATCATCTTCATCACCACTCAAGAGAATACCATAGGCTGTTTCTAATGCTCTACCGGCTCTACCTACTTGCTGATAATAATGTACAACAGAACTAGGTCTTTGATAATGAATGACAAAACCTAAATCTGGTTTATCAAAACCCATTCCTAAAGCTGTAGTTGCGACTAATGCTTTAATTTCATTATTCAGTAATTCGTCTTCTAATCCTATGCGAACTTCAGTATCTAAATCTCCATAATAGGCTTTAGCATTGATACCTTGGGTCTTTAACCAATCAGCAACTCTTTGAGCATCCCTTACAGTTAATGCGTAAATAATACCACTTCCAGGTAACTGGGGCAAATGTTGAGCTAACCAAGCTAATCTTGCTGCTTGACTAGGAAGATAAATGTTTTGTAAACGCAAACTTTTTCTAGTTAAATCACCTCTAGAAATACGAAGATTTGCTCCTAATTGAGCTTTAATATCATCAACTACTCGGTTATTAGCTGTAGCGGTTGTAGTCAAAATAGGAATATTTTTGGGTAATCCTTCTAAAATTCTGACAATGCGGCGATAATCAGGACGAAAATCATGTC
Source organism: Dolichospermum sp. LEGE 00246 (assembly GCF_015207865.1). Taxonomy (NCBI): domain Bacteria; kingdom Bacillati; phylum Cyanobacteriota; class Cyanophyceae; order Nostocales; family Aphanizomenonaceae; genus Dolichospermum; species Dolichospermum sp. LEGE 00246. Next base: position 5,014 of record NZ_JADEWA010000044.1, on the reverse strand, counting down.
CCCAGTCAGAAATACAATGAGCTTCATCAACTACAAATAATCCAATTTTTTGAGATAATGGTAAAAGAATGTTTTCTCTAAATTCCTCATTAGCTAATCTTTCAGGGGAAATTAGTAGAATATCTACTTGATTTGCTAACAACTTTGTTTCGACAAATTTCCAATTATCTGTATTACTAGAATTAATTGTTTCGGCTTTGACTCCAATACGTTGTGCTGCTGTAATTTGGTTTCGCATTAATGCTAAAAGGGGGGAAATCAAAAGAGTACAACCAGCACCTTGATCTCGTAACAAGCGAGTTGCTAAAAAATAAACCAGACTTTTTCCCCAACCTGTGCGTTGAACGACGAGTAACCGTGATTTGTTCAGTAGTAAGTCTTCAATAGCTTCCCATTGTCCATCACGAAAATCAGCGTTTGGATTATTCAAAGCCTGACGTAGAAGAAATAATGCTTTTTCTCTGAGCATGGTTGTCTTATATGCTGAGTATCTACTTATCATACTGTTGTACCATAAAAGATAACCAACACTATTTATATTGGGGCAATTAATATATTTATGCTTACTATAAGGATGAAGCGATGTTTGGGATGTGATGCGATGCTTAAGATAAATCAATCTGTTGTGCGATCGCTTATCCTAGAAAATAGATGAATACCTTATCTTCCTATTGAGGTTAGTTAACATGGATATCAGTGTAACTTTAAATGAAATCAAAGCCCTGAGTATTGCAGATAGAATTCGGATTGTACAAGATATTTTAGAAAGTATCGCAGCAGAACAGGCTGATCCCGATTTAACAACAGCACAAAAACGAGAACTTGATCGTCGGATTAGTGATTATGAAACAAATCCAGATGATGTCATGACATGGGAAGAAATTAAATCGTCAATTAGAGGACAACAATGAATTATGTCCTAGTTTTTCGTCCAGAAGTTCGTGAAGAACTGGATGATGCGTATAATTGGTATCAAAGTCAGCAAACAGGACTTGGTGATGAGTTTTTAGACTGCGTGGATAATATGCTAAATCGGATTTGTCAAATGCCAGAATTCTATGCAGTTGTGTATCTTGATGTTCGATGAACAGTGGTGCGACGTTTTCCCTACGCTATATACTACCGAATTGTGTCAAGTCGTGTGATTGTGACAGCAATTTTTCACAGTCGAAGAGATCCAAAATCATGGCAAACGCGAATCTAAAAGACAGAAGTTAATCGTAACAGCCTAATTATTAATTAACAGAGTGCGATTCCTAGGTCGCGCTTCGCTATCGCACCCTCAAATTAACTCAAAGCATGAAGCGATAGCGAAGCGCTCCGTAGGAATCGCCTTCCGTGGGGTTAAAGTCGGTAATGCGATCGCAAAGTCTATCAATTGGTATAATTCGCTCAAATTCTTTTAATAGCTTCATAAGATAAACCAGTTGATTCTGCAATAATTTCTATAGCTATATTTTGCTCTTTCAATGCTTTGGCAACCTTCTCAATACCGGCCTTCTCACCTTCTTCAAAGGCTGTATCAAATACATTTTTCACTTCTAAATACTGGACTAAACTCTTCTTATATTGTTCATACTGCTCCACATTTAAGTGAGATATTTCCGCTATTTCAAACCCTTTCTGAAATATTGGTTCATTTAATATCACGGGTATATGATTAAAACTTTCTAAGTTCTTCAAAAAATACAGCCATTTATCAAAATGCGTTATTAATTCATTTTCTTGTTTATTGAATAACGGCATTTGTAAAAATTTAAAGTTTAACTTATCAAAGAAAATATCACCATCTTGATCTTTTAGACATACATCGCGCCTAAATTTAGATGTTGTATTTTCATCATACTCAAAATCTAAAATGGCGATAAAATAGACGGGTAGTAAAAAGAAATTCCAATCGCCTTTTTCTGATTGTTCACGAATGGGGAATGTGGAATAAAATAAGGCTCTATCTTTGAAATGCTTGATTTTTGCTTTTTGCATTTCCACAATAAACTTATCACCAGTTTTACTTTCGCAGTAAATATCAAATATGGCTTTACGTTCTGCTATGGTATCAGCTAGATTTTCCGGATTTTTAAAGGTTAATTGTTGAATTTGATGATGTATTGGTAGAAGTTGGTTGAGAAAATCCATGAGTAGATCTTTACTGCCTTCTTCTCCGAACAGTTTCTTAAAACCGAAATCTGTATAAGGATTAAAGTATTTTGCGGACATAACTACTCCTCCAAGATTATTTTAATGAAATACTCGCTGAATAACTATGTATTTAGAAAACTCTGTCTAAGTAGGTTGGCGTTGAAAATTGTCGTTATGGCAAGGCAAAAGGCAAGAGTGAAGAGGGTTTGGGCGATTTTACGTTTCTTTACATAGTTTTGTTTTATTGTGTTCACCTACTTAATATTTTCTGAATCAGAACATTAGTATCTAGAACTAGCTTCATGAAACTATCAGGAGATATACCTTCAGCTTGAGCAATTTCTAAAAGTGCTGCTTTTAGTTCTGGATTAATGGTAATAGTCAGGGTATCTTGCATATTTTATTAGCCAGCTACATACTTTATTGTACAGTATCTATCAAGCCTCGGATTACTGATTACGAAGCAAATCCAGATGATGTCATGACATGGGAGGAAATTAAAGCTTCAATATTATCGCTGTTGTATGATTACAAGCGTAAACTATTTATTTAAACAGATATTTTTATCTTGATCAAAATCCCTACAATAGCTACCACAGCTAGATTTATTCCTAGTTAATTTTTAAAATTTAGACAATTAGGATTGCTAAAGCTATTTACCTTCCCCAGAAAGCACTAAAATTAGTAGGCACCTAGCTGAGTTGTACAAACCTTTGAAATTAGGAGTGCATAAGTGCCAACACTTGCTAAATACTTGCTGGTTGGATCAGTTGAAGCTTACAGTGGCAAATCTGCAACAGTTTTAGGTTTGTCTCATCAGCTAAAACAAAAAGGTTTGGATATTGCTTATGGCAAACCTTTGGGTAATTTTGTCAAGACATCTGCCGGAACAGTAGTTGAAGAAGATGTCCAGTTCATTACTCATAACCTTAACCTGCCAGACAACCGCATTGCTCCCACCTTATTATCTTTGGATGAAATTACCGTCCAGAAACGCTTACAGGGAGAAGATACAACTAACTATCAACAGTTATTAGTACAGAAGTATTCACAAATACCAAAGAGTAATTTGGTAATTTTAGAAGGACCGGCTAACTTATCAGAAGGAAATTTATTTGGATTATCCTTGCTGGAACTAGCAGAAAAATTAGATGCTCCTGTACTCTTAATTAGTCGTTATCAATCACTAACTTCTGTTGAGGCGTTATTATTTGCTAAACAGCAATTAGGTAAACGGTTAATGGGTGTCGTGATTAACGAAGTCCCTCACGAACAATTAGAGTTAGTTCACACACTCTTACGCCCATTTCTAGAAAAACAGGGGATTTCCGTCCTCGCAACATTGCCCAAAAGCGATATCCTTCGCAGTGTGAGCGTCGGGGAATTAGTCAAGCAGTTAAACGCAGAAGTTCTTTGTCGGAGCGATCGCCTAGATTTATTAGTCGAAAGTCTGGCAATTGGGGCGATGAACGTCAACTCCGCCGTCAAATACTTCCGCAAACGTCAGAACATGGCAGTAGTCACAGGAGGCGATCGCGTTGAAATTCAACAAGCAGCCCTAGAAACATCTACCCAATGCCTCATCCTGACTGGACAACTGCCACCTCCTCCATTTATCCTCAACCGTGCCGAAGAGTTAGAAATCCCGATTTTATCAGTGGATCTCGATACCCTCACCACAGTAGAGATCATCGATCGCACCTTTGGTCAAGTCCGCGTCCATGAACCAATTAAAATAGAGTGCATTCGTCAATTAATGTCCGAGCATTTTGATATTGACTGTTTATTATCCCAACTGGGATTTAATCCAGCAGCAGCAATATCATAAATTACCCAGACTCCCTTGATTTATCAGAATCAGCAGCGTAAATCCCCTTAATTACTCCTCAACTGGTTTATTTAAAGGTATTTGTTCTGGCAATGCTTCCCCAACTGGTTTAACTTCCTCAACAGTCATATCAGACTTTTCGGCTGCTTCTGCCGCCAATAACTCCGATGTCACTGAATTTGGGGAACTTACTTCTGGCGCACTTGCCATGTCGCTAGTTTCTTCTCTGGCAATCACCACCTCAGTTTGAGTGATCTCTACCACAGTTTCAGTTTCTCCTGTGATAGACAACTCGGAAATCACCACCTCAGTTTGAGTGATCTCTACCACAGTTTCCTGTGCTGTTGGCGGAATTACCTGTTCTTCCTCTATGACAGTGGGTGGAGTTGGTGCTACTTCTACCACCTCCAACATAGAAGATTGAGCAAAAGTCTCCTCAGACGAAGTTTCAGTTGTAATTGCTGGGGTAGCAGTTACAGACTCATCTAGTAATACTGATGGTGGCGTTGCTTCAGTTCCATTTGTTCGCAAAATCTCTTCAGCAGTTTTAATTACAGGCTTTTTATTCACAGTCTGCTGTATTTTCGCCTTAGCACCACCAAACACACTAGCAACAAAGCTTGATAACTGTCCAAATTTTTCTTTTACAGAAAACTTTGACATTTGTTCTTGAAAACTCACCTTAATTAGCTCAGGACTGGGGAGAGGAGTTTGTTGTCCTGCGGGGGCAAGTTGTCGCCGTAATGAAAGGGTTTGTGCCACAAACCATACCAACATTGCCACGCTAGATACATGACCTAGTAACAGCCCCCCAGTAATTCGAGGTGCAAAAATCCATAACACTAAAGCGTAGAATAGCCCAACACCACTCCAGATAAAATCATTCTTGCGATGGATTTCTGGAAAAAAGAAGGCTGATAAATAAATGGCGAGACTGCCAAAACCGATTACCAACGCTAGAAAATAAGCCAGCATTTTTTAATCCTCCTTACTATTTAATTCGAGAAAGGGAACAGGGAGCAGGGGGTAGGGGTGTCTCTTATACAA
>NZ_JADEWA010000412.1:0-4954 GCF_015207865.1 Dolichospermum sp. LEGE 00246 | reverse complement strand
CATCTAGCTAACATTACCCCAGAAATGGGAGTTGGTTTCCAGGTTCCAATCAAAAATCTGGTTTCAATTTTAATATCCACAGCGGTTAAAACCGCTCGTGTCGTTTCCCTCTCAGGTCTAAAGACGCGCTCGTTTCCCACTTACCGGGTATTCTTATGATGAATAAGTAGGTTAGCATTGAAAATCGTCGTTATGGCAAGGCAAGAGGCAATCATGCAAGAGTGAAGAGGGTTTAGGACTCATCAACCTTCATGAATCAATTGCAGCAAAGCCTCCGTTGATATCTTGCCACTCATGTCAGTACCTTCCAAGAGACTATCCGCCAAATCTCGCTTGTGATGATGTAATTCCACAATCTTGTCTTCAATAGTATCCTTAGCCACCAGACGATAAATTGTTACCGGGCGTTGTTGTCCAATCCGGTGGGCGCGGTCAGATGCTTGATCTTCCACAGCCGGATTCCACCAAGGGTCTGTATGGATAACGTAATCAGCAGCGGTGAGATTGAGTCCTGTACCCCCTGCTTTTAAACTAATGAGAAAAACATCCCCATCTCCAGCTTGAAAGGCATCCACGCTTCTTTTCCGTTCCGCCATTGGGGTACTACCATCTAAATATTGATATTTAATCCCTTCTTTAACCAGATAATTGCGGATGATGTGCAAATGGTCAACAAACTGACTAAACACTAACGCCTTATGGCGATTTTCCAGCAGTTCACCCAGCACTTCACCAAAAAGCTGCAACTTAGAACTGGATAACTCAGTGTCAGGCATTACTAAACTAGGATTACAGCAAGCGCGACGCAGTTTCATAATTTCTGCTAACACTTGTAAATGCTTCTGTCCTGCATCTGCATTACTTTCAGTTAGTTTAGATATAGCTTGACGACGCAACGCTTCATAAAATGCTTTTTCCTCTTTACTTAATTCCACATGAAGCAGGATTTCAGTTCGAGAAGGCAATTCTGACAACACCTGATTTTTTGTGCGTCGTAATAGGAATGGTTGAATTAGTTTTTTCAGTTTATTACGTGCTTGTTTATCTTGATATCTCTCAATGGGATTTGCAAAGCGTTGATTAAAGCTTTCAAAAGAACCCAATAATCCAGGATTAATAAACCGGAATAAATTCCACAACTCACCCAGATGATTTTCAATGGGAGTTCCTGTTGTCAAAAGTTTAAAATTAGCTTTCAGGTTCATAGCTGCTTGGGAACGTTTAGTAGCCATATTTTTAATTGATTGGGCTTCATCCAATACAATCGTTTGCCACTGCACTTGAGCAAGCATCTGAGATACTTCTTCCTGCTGTAATAAACCATAACTAGATACCAACATATCCAATGGTTGTAACCCATCCAATAATTTTTGGCGGTTAGTGCCAGAAAATTGCATAATATTCAGAGTTGGGGCGAATTTCTGCGCTTCACTCACCCAATTCATGCAAACGGAAGTGGGGGCAATAATTAAAGTTGGTCCTGCATGGGCATTTCTAAGAATGACTGCTAATGCTTGTACGGTTTTACCCAATCCCATTTGGTCGGCTAAACAAGCGCCCACACCCCAATGTGCTAAACGTGCTAACCAGCAGAAACCATCCATTTGATAGTCCCGTAATTCGGCTTGAAACGTGGACGGGAGTTCTGGTTGCAGGTCTTGCACTTCCTTGAGTTTCTGAATATGTTCTTTCCAGTGTTTATCTGCTTTTAGCTTACCTACCTCATCCACAAAATCCTCTAATCCTAATGTGGCTAGGGGGTGAAAACGCATCCCTTTACCATGTTTTTCGGAAAACATCCGTAATTCGTCGAGACGCTTGCGAAAAGCTTGGGTTAAAGCCAAAAATTGACCATCACCCAGGGGAATAAATCGGCTGGGGGTTTTCTCTAAGAGTGCGAGGAGTTGCTGCATATCTAGCACTAGGTCGTCATTCAGTTTCAATTCACCGGTGGCTGCAAACCAATCTTGTTGACGTTGAATTGATAAATTAAAGTCTTTCAAATCTGCATTGTGACTAACCCGCAGTTTTTCCCCTTCTGGCCAAGCCATAACAACGCTGTTTCCCAGTGTTTGCAATTCTAGTAGCAGTTCTAAACAGTCCTCTGCTTCTTCTATTGTCCATTCACCATCTTGTTCTTCAATTCGCGTTAAGGTGGGACAGGCTGCTATAGCGGCTTTAGCTAGTTGTTTCTCTTCTGCTAGATTACGTTTAGTTTGCAGACGTTTACCTTCAATTTCGGCAATGACTGTTTCACCACCTGCACCGGGACGGAAGTATGGTCCACCTTGGGTAAAGGGACGGGATAATAGGGTGATTTTCAAGCCCGAATTGGCGGGTAAAAGGTGAATATGGGGTAAGGTTTGGGCGGGGACTTCTTCTGCATTTTCTAGTCCACCACCGATGTCAGAATGGACGGTAACGATACCAGAGACGGCATTAATGGCTGCTAAAACTTGCTTTTCGGCGATCGCAGGAACATTTAATTTGTTATCTTTACCAATAATCTCGGCAATGCGTCTGTGTTCAGCTTTAATTTCAATAACTTTGATGCGGGTAGGGGTTTCTTTAATATGCAGAATGTTCTGTGATTCTGGTAATTTGGGCGAAAATTCCAAGGTGAGACGACCTTGTTTTTCTTTTTTCACCAGTAGTTCTGGTTCTCCCTTGACAATTTCTACCCGGATATTAGGGGTATCTTCCCAAAAAACTACTGGGTGTCCAATTAAAGCTAAGATGGCTTTTTCGTTGAACATATAGTCAACTTTGCCATAATAGCCCTCGCTATATGTCTGAATACAACCACAGACACGCATATCTTGGGATGTGGCGTAATCAAAATCCGCTAATTCGCTGCTAAGACGTTTAAGGGCTATGGGACGACCTTTACTCCATTCTCCTTTAGCATTAACTTTTTGTTCCTTTGGTTGCAAGACACATCTGCTGGGATAGAAGGTAATGAACCATGCTAAACGCAGTTCTGATTCTGGTTTGCCAGGGGTTTGTGGTTGTTTCTGGATATTTGCGAGGGCATTGAGGCACATTTCCCAATCTGTTTGGGGTTGGATTACATCTACTATGGTTTGAATGCCGCTATCTTCTCTTAGTGCTGCTGCTTGTTGTTTATAGTTGCTGCTGGGTTTGAGTCGGGATAGGAGTTCCGCGCTTTCCATTGCCAACCAATGATGACAGGATGCGAGCGATCGCCTATATAATGGTTCTAGTATGTCAGGTAATCTTTTCTTAGCACTCTCAGCATCCATCCAATAAAGGCACAAAGAACAAAACAATGTTTGTAAGCTATTTTCTTCTTCCACCGAAGCAATATAGGCACTTACTACAAGTTCTTTTTGAGTAATATCACCTCGCTGAACTTGCAATACCATTTTCAGTCTGGCATAAACAAATGTCAGCCAATGATCTGATTCACGGGACATTAATGTGGCATACTCTTCTGCTTCTTTAAGGCGTTCTGCTGAACCATCTTTTAACAATGCTAGGATAAAAAATAAGCCGCCCATTGTATTAAAATATATTGAGCGTTTGCCTGTGGCTTTTTTTATAGCTTTGAGGGCATCTGTATAATATTTAATGGCTTGTTCATTTTCACCTCGAAGAAAATTCAACCAACCCCAATAAGTAGCGGTGTTATGTTGATATTTCTCTGATATCCGTTCTAAACTATCCTGTGCTTCTTCAGTATCACCCCGTAACAAGAATTGTTCTGTCAAAACCAGATTTAGATAATCTGAAGCATATTTTTCAGATTCACAACATTCTTCATCCAGCATCATAAACGCATCTTCGCAGTCAGCTAATTTTAATGCTGAATTGAAGAGGATGCTAGATATACCACGTTCATATAATTCTTGTGGTAAGGTCTTAAACCAATTTTCGTCAAATGGGTTATTGCATATCTGTTCAAAAATATTTTCTATGACTATTTTTTCTGTATGATTACTGTAATTTTGGTAATCTTCAATTTGCTTATTAATAAAATTAAGGTCTTGGCGGTAAAAACCAATGCGGATTTCTCTGATACACTGGCCCAGACTGCGGAACATCCGCGAATTCTTGTTCCAGTGATTACTTACAGGTAGTTTTTCCTCTACGGCTTTAACTAATATCTCAAATTTTCCCGTTTCTATTGCATGACGAGTAGCAATTTCCGTGAGTAAGGGATGGCATTCAGAACCTGATTTGTTTTCCTTGACTAGCAAACCTGCTATTACCAATTTTTCAATTTGGTAATTGAGGGTTGTAGTAGTCCAAGGTCTATTCTTTTCGTCTAAGGCAGCAGTTTGCGAAAGACAACTGAGGAGTGAACTTTTGTCTATCGGTGCATAAATTATCGAAAACAATTGGATAATCTTTTGGATAGCAGGGGATAAATCGAAGTATTTTTTAGCGAGTTGTGTTTGTAGTTGGGTGGAATTAGGGTTAAAATCAGGCATGGTACTAATAATTGACACCGTTGTTAGGTATCTGGTGTAGATGTGCAAAAGCAGTTGAGCTTTTAACTGGAATATTACCTTTTAGATTATCAGATGAATTGCTACATTTTCTCAAAGTTTGAACCATTAACCCGGTTCTGTCACTCTCAGAACACAATAATCGAATCCATCTTTTGTATACTGCAAACGGTTCATAGTTTAACCAAAGATGAAACCCCTCTGGTAAACCTCTCCTTTGCACCTCTACCTCTCCCTAACCCTCTCCTAAGAGGAGAGGGAAAAGGAATAATATTTAATACTGGAGAGGCTTTGAACCTTGTTCTTTGTATAATAAAAAAGTCCAGCTTCTAGCCGTTTTGAGTATAATTACAGGATTATTTCGTTTGTATAGCCGCGTTCGCATAGCGTGGCGTAGCTATATTATGTTTACCATATCTAGTAGTTCGTCAAAGTTATTTTGACGGATAATGATCGGAAAAAACTTCTGTTCTTCCCTCCCC
>NZ_JADEWA010000411.1:0-4957 GCF_015207865.1 Dolichospermum sp. LEGE 00246 | reverse complement strand
GGGGAGTAGGGGGAGTAGGGGGCAGGGAGATTATTTATCTTTCTATTGCCTATTACCAATTACCAATTACCAATTACCAATTACCAATTACCAATTACCAATTCTCTAACTTTTGAAATAATAGGGCTACTTTATCTAAATCTTTGTTACCTGGTGAATGTTCGACACCACTAGATAGATCAATACCATTGGGTTTAATTTGACTTAAAGCAGTCAAAATATTATCTGGTGTGAGTCCTCCGGCTAAGAACCAAGGAAGATTAGGGCTAAATTGCTGATTTAGTTGATGCCAATCTAAGGTTTGTCCTGTTCCTCCTAGTTGTTGGGGATGGTAAGCATCAAGTAGTAGAGTATCTACATAATCGGTGTAATGTATGGTGGTTTGTAGATGCTCTAAACTGCGGACTCGCAAGGCTTTGATGATTTCCACTTGGGGTAGGGATTGACGTAATTGCTGGCAAAATTCTGGTGTTTCGTCTCCATGTAGCTGGACACCGGTTAAACCAGACTTTTTGACTATTTGACTAATTTCAGAAATAGTAGTGTTAGCAAAAACGCCGATTTTATCAATATTTTTGGAAATCGGGGCGTTGCCTTCAGCCAGTGCAGCTATGGCTGCCTGAATTTGGGCTATGGTAACGTAACGAGGAGAAGTGGGAACACAGATAAATCCTAGTGCTGTTGCACCCAAGGCAGCTATAGCTAGAGACTGCTCTGGTTGAGTAATACCGCAAATTTTAACCCGCATTTCTATCAGAAAAGTTACAAATAATCACAAAAGTATCTTAATTCAAGTTAAAGACTTTTGCTTTGTCCTGGGTAATTTTATAATTCTGTAGGACTATATTCATTTTTTCATTTAGGAGAAAACAATTTCATGTCATCAATTTTATTAGCCGCAGCATCCGTTCCTGTTACACCAGTGTGGAGTCCTACAGTCGGTATCATTATCAGTGCCAGCAGCGCAGTTGTATTATTATTTACTTTCGCACTGAAATCTGCTAAAGTTGGACCCGCGATGCCTGTATTGCCTGTAAGTGTACCAGGATTCATTGGAGCAATGGCTTTTGGTCATGTAATTGGTATTGGTATTGTGTTAGGACTGACTAATATTGGTCGTTTGTAAGTTAGATTAACAAATTCCAGATCCCCGACTTCTTGGAGAAGTCGGGGATCTATGCTATTTAAAATTGTTTATCCTAGAGTTAAGTAGGTTGGCGTTGAAAATTGTCGTTATAGTAAGGCAAGAGGCAAGAGGCAAGAGTGAAGAGGGTTTGGGCGATTTTACGTTTCTTTACATAGTTTGGTTTTATTGTGTTCACCTACTTATACATACATTTCTGTCTATAAAAGAATTTCTGGAAATATCTAATAATGCAAACAAATTGGCAAATAGGTTCTTTATTTGGCATTCCTTTATTTTTAGACCCCTTATGGTTTGTGATTTTGGGGTTAACAACTCTCAATTTTGGGTTAGCTTATCAGCAATGGGGGGCTATTGCGGGTTGGAGTGCTGGTTTGATGATGGCACTGCTGTTATTTGCTTCGGTGCTGCTACATGAGTTGGGACATAGCTTGGTTGCACAATCCCAAGGTATTAAGGTGAATTCAATTACTTTGTTTTTGTTTGGGGGGGTGGCGGCAATTGAGGAGGAGTCAAAAACTCCTGGTCAGGCTTTTCAGGTGGCGATCGCTGGTCCGGCGGTAAGTGTGATTCTATTTTTCTTACTGCGTCTAGGTTCAAGTTTGATTCCTGATAGTAACCCCTTAAATGAAATGACGGGAGATTTATCGAGGATTAACTTGGTGGTGGCTTTATTTAATTTAATTCCTGGTTTGCCTTTGGATGGCGGACAGGTATTAAAAGCGGCTTTGTGGAAAGTTACAGGCGATCGTTTTCTAGCGGTACACTGGGCAGCAAAAGCTGGACAAATTTTAGGTTATTGTGCGATCGCTTTGGGGTTTGCGATTGACTTCTTTACCAGAGAATTTATCACGGGTTTATGGATGGTTTTGATCGGCTGGTTTGCAGTCCGCAATGCTAAGAGTTATGACCGTGTCACCACATTACAAGAAACCTTACTCAAGTTAGTAGCAGCCGATGGCATGACTCGTAATTTTCGGGTAGTTGATGCCAATCAAACATTGCGAGAATTTGCTGATTTATATCTTTTAGAAACTACTACATCGCAAGTTTATTTTGCGGCTGCTGATGGTCGTTATCGGGGGTTAGTCAAAATTAATGACTTGCGGACAACGCAAAGAAGTGAATGGGAAACTCAAACTTTACAAACTATTGTTCACCCTTTGACGACAATTCCCACTGTGATTGAATCCGCTTCTTTGGCTGAGGTAATTAGGAAATTAGAAACCGAACAACTATCTCAAATTACTGTTCTTTCTCCTGCGGATGCTGTTGCTGGTGTCATTGATAGAGGGGATATTGTCCAAGCATTAGCACAAAAGTTAAATTTGCCAATTACTGCTGCGGAAATTAAACGAATTAAGGAGGAAGGGAGCTTTCCCCCAGGTTTACAATTAGGGGTAATAGCAAAGTCTGTAGAACCATAAAAATGTCTGATACCGTAGCCATATCAGGATAATCAGGATTAAGGATGCTTGATGATTAATAAATCCTGTAAATCCTTAAATCCTGTAAATCCTGATTCTGACAATAAAATTTTTATTTAGCAGACAGTTTCATCTGGTTGAATATTACCAAAAAGACATTCACTCAACTTTGACAGGGTGAATTGATTCTTTTTTGTGAAAAAACATGATTTTAGCTCCTGCAAACTTTCACCTAAAAAACAAAATTTATCATCCTAACTATTGTTAAGTTATACTCTGCTGCTTCTTTGCCATAACCCCCATAAATAAATCGCAATAATTGCCCCTATAACTGCCACTACTACTCCAGGAATACTTAAAGATGCAGATGTAAGTTGTAAGGTCCCTGTACGAATGAGAGTAAATAAAGTTCCACCGATAAAAGCACCAACAATACCTAATATCATGGTGGATATCATCCCCCCACCTTGATAACCAGGATAGACTGATTTGGCAATTACACCAGCTAATAGTCCTAAAATTATCCAAGTAATAATATTCATGGATGTCCTCAAAAATTTGACTCAAGTTATGTTAAATTTATCAAAGCTTCATATTATTTATTTCTATCTAATGACGTAAACTATATAAATCAAAAGGTATGTAGTTTTGTTCTCTTCATAAATCATCACACATACCAATTTAATACTGCTCGGTTAATAAAATGTAGGTTGGTTTAAGCCACAGCAAAACTCAACAAAATTCTTGATAATGTTGGGTTTCTTTGCGTTAACCAAACCTACCATATAATGTTTTTTAGTCTTAACCGAGTAGTATTGCATAGCAATTCTAATTAAATAGAACGAGAGAATTTTGTCTCTCTAGTTCTTGTATGAGTATCGAAAACAACCGCAATATTTCTAACTAGCAATCTGCCAATATCAGTAATATGGATTTCATCAGCTAAGACATTTACTAATCCATCAGCTTGTAGAGGTGCTAATTCTTTGAGTTCATAGGAGAAATATCTATCAAAATTGATATGATACTTCTGTTCAATTTCTAACTTATTTAGTTGAAAGTGAGACATTATGGACATAATTACATCCCGTCTAATAATGTCATCTTGAGTGAGTTTAATACCTTTACTAGTAGGAATTACACCACTCGCAACTGCTTTGTAATAATCCTTTAATTCCTTGTGGTTTTGAGCATAGGCATCTTCTAACATACTAATAGATGTAGCCCCAAACCCAAATAATTCAGTTTCTGCATGGGTAGTATAACCTTGGAAATTACGTTTTAGTGTACCATGACGTTGAGCGATCGCTAATTCGTTATTATTTTTAGCAAAATGATCCATGCCAATAAACAGGTACTCGTTATTAGTTAATTCCTCAATTGTCATTTTGAGAATATCTAACTTTTCTTCTGCTCCCGGTAATGCGTCTTGAGGAATCATTTTTTGCACAGGTTTAATCCAAGGCACATAAGCAAAATTAAACACGACAATTCTATCAGCATCTAACGTCATTGTCTTGTGTAATGTTTCCCGAAAAGTATCAAGAGTTTGATAGGGTAAACCATAAATTAAGTCTACATTCACACTATTAAATTTAGCCTCCTTAATCCAACTCATCACATCAAATAGCAATGATTCTGGTTGAATGCGATTCACTGCTTTTTGTACTTCTGGGTTAAAATCTTGAATACCAAAACTAATACGATTAAAGCCAATATCCCTCAGAAACAAGATGTAATCTCTAGTCACATAGCGGGGGTTAATTTCAATAGATACTTCTGCATCTGAAGCAATTTGAAAATTATGGGTAATACTTTTCCACAGGAATTCTACTTGATTAAGTTCTAAATAATTTGGTGTACCTCCACCCCAATGAATCTGAAGTACCTTTCTATCTTTATCAATTAAAGCTGAAGTATTTTTGATTTCCTGTTCCAAATGTTCTAGATATGGAATAGCCATATTCTTGTTATTGGTAATTACCGTATTGCAACCACAGAAATAGCAAGCACTTTGGCAAAAAGGAATATGAAAATACAAAGATAGGGGAGTTTTTCGTTGATTGGAAGCGGTAATTGCAGATTGAAACTCTCTTGCGGTGAAATTTTCACTTAATTCTGTTGCTGGGGGATAACTCGTGTATCTAGGAGCGCGAGTATCATACTTTTGAATTAGATCAAAATCAAACTTAACGCCAGGTAATAGAAAAACCATTACAGTCTCCAATAAATGTGAGTATATTTCTGTGTTGTTGGGAAGTAATCAATTTTCCCGATTTAATGTTGTAATTTAGGATTTAGCAAATAGAATATATTTATTCTATTTGTTTGTAGTTAGCATTATTTTTTGACGAACCACAGAGGCACAGAGAACACAGAGGAAGAG
>NZ_JADEWA010000410.1:0-4967 GCF_015207865.1 Dolichospermum sp. LEGE 00246 | reverse complement strand
ATCTAATTCCTTTTGTTAGTTGTTCTTTAGGGAATGAAGCCCGAATAGCTTTTTGAAAATCTAAAGACACAGTTTGATTTTCATCAGGTTTTTTACCAGCTTGAACATTCAACCATGCCAAAAACTGCGGTAAACTCTCTGGAATTACCATTGCTCTCAACGTTATTAGTCGTACCATTTGGGAGCTATAAATCTTTTGCTTAATCGCTTTATCCGCACCTTGAGCATTAAATAAACTCTCCCAATAATCAGCGGTGACATCCTTATTTTCTAAACCTTTAACAATTTCTTGTACTGCTTCCGGTTTGACAGTAGAACTATTCATTAAACTGCGAATAGCAGATTTTAACGCCGCTTCATCAATATTTATTGCTGAAACAACCTGAGCAGCATTAGCAATGGCTCGTTTTAATCCATCACAGGCTCTTTGTGATGCTGGTTGAATTACTTGAAACCGTTCTGGTTTTTCCAATGCTTCTACATTAAAAGCCCACGCAACAGGTAAAACTTTTTTAGACTTGTTAAATTTTATGATTGCTAAGGCGTTAAGAGTAAATAAATCACTTTGATTTTCTGCTGGTAATACTATTGCTTGATCTTGTTCAAACGGTAAAGATTCATCCTCCTTTGTCAGGTGAGGTTGACCAGATTCTCCCATAAATAAAAAAGGACTACCTTCAAAATCTAAGGGGTTAAATGTTGGTTTTTGGTCTTGTTCCCACCAAGTTAATATAAACCGTAAATTATTATCTCCCTGACACAAAAAATAACGATAAAAAGCCGCACTGCGTCCCACTTCATCCTGTCCTCGTGTGACAACAGCCATTACAGACCAAGCATCATTACCACTTCCTACTATCCGGCCAATAATTGCTGGGTTTTCCGTAGATGAACCTTCTGTTAAAGCAAATTCCTGATTAGCAATAGACCTTTCTACAACTTGAGGAATAGGGTTAATAGTAGCGTTCATGTATTGTCCTGTAAAACCCAGAGACACCCAACCATTAACCCTTTGTTGAAAGTGAATACCTGTACTAAATTCGTGAATTTCAATATTTGGTGAACTCATGTTTTTAACCTTTATCTAATTCCTGATGACGTGAACCTGTACAAAGCCAATAAATGGGAGCAACCAAACCAAAAGGCCGCCAAAGTTTGGGATTTTTAATTACTGCTGTTACTCCCCCCCTAGTTTTAGTGAGTAAGTTAACATTTGGCTCTGGATATTTACTACCCAACATCCCAAAAGCCGAAGCTGTAAAAAATTCTATATCACCCCCTCCCATTTGTTGCCATGATTGTAATTTTCTACAAACTTGGGGAAACCTTGCTGATGCTAAGAACGCTGGTTTATCTCGATTTACCCACAAATCAGATTGTTCACATTTATTCAATACTAAGGCAATGCGGCGCTTACTTCCACCCAGATCATTCCGGTCAAGTGCTAACAGCAATTTATCTAAACCATTGGCATATTCTAAATCTTTGCGCCGACTACTACCATCAACCAAAAACAGAATACCATTACACTGTAAACAGTCTTCTAAATATTCATCTAATTGGGTATTTTTACCGCGATGTAATAAACCATCGAAAAATTCACCAGAATAATCTTTAGAACTGATATTTAAATTCAGTAATTTAGAACCTAATTTTTTTTCTTTCAGAGTTATTTGTAAAGTGCAATCATTGACATCTGATACAGTTAAAGCTAATGGAGTTCTTTCTAGTTCTAGCCCTTGTTCTAAGATATTTTGAGCCTGACTAAGTAACTTCTCTCCCCCTTCATTCACAGCCGTTACAGCCTGAACTGGACTATCAGGATCAGCATTTGGCCATCGGGCTAAGGAAGCCATATATGTAGTTTTTCCAGAAGAGCGATCGCCTATAACTCGTAACACCCCACTACTTTGTAATGGGGGCTGATTTTTATTCTTAAATAAATTAAACATCTTCTTTCATCCTCTTACCCGTACTTAACCAATAGAGAGGTGAAATCATGCCATAGGGCGACCAGTTATCAGTTTCTCGTAACACAGAATATCTGCCCCCTTGTCCTAATTCTTGTTTACGATTGGGGCGCGGATCTTTACTTCCTAAAACCCCAAAAGTAGATATAGCATAAAACTGTAAATTTTTAGGAGGAATATTGTCTTTTAAAAATGACAGAGTTTCTGGGAAATGAATGGCAAATAAATCATTTTCAGGATCTAACCGACCAGGCCAGAGTTCCCCCCGTTCACATTTACTCATGGCTACAGCTAAACGTAAATCATGCAATCTTTCCTGTTTATCCATTAAATTTATAAACCTTTTAAAGACTCGTTTATAAAATTTATCTGTTCCTTGTCTCCACTCTGTTAATAAAACTAAACACCCTTGAGTATCTTTACTTAAACACTCATTCATAAATTCTTCATGTAATGGATTAGCAGAAACTGATTCCAACTCTTTAAAAACTTCTCCTGGATAGTCTCGCACAGCTAAGTTTATTTTCTCTAGCTTTCGCCATTTTTTCTGAATTTCAATAATGAATGAATAGACTTTTAAATCATCAATTGTTTTGACATCAAGATAAGTAGGTTCTAAAGATGCACCCTCTAAAATAATGTTTTCCGCCTTGTCTGCTAATTCTCTAGTTTCTTCATTCAACGCTTGAACTTTAAAATTTTTATTTTTCTGCTTTGTTTTTAATGGTTGATAAGCCAAAGCCGCTAAATAAGTAGTTTTGCCAGAAGCCTGTGGTCCGATTATATGAATGTTGCCCATGTTACACCCTTTTCATTATTTACAGCAAATTGTTATCAAACCTGGAACAAGAACCCCACCCCCAACCCCCTCCAGTATCAAAAGCTTATCCTTTTCTTCCCCCTGCTGCGGGGGGATTTAGGGGGGTGCGATGAGGGGGCTAAGATGTAGCTTATATGATTGGAAATCGCTGTAAAGAACAGAGAATGACGAATATAGCCCCGGAGATGGTTTCAATCCATGAAAAAATTTGTCTAACACAATTCAAACCTATTTCGCTAAAAAACTACCCAAATAAATCCAAGGTAATTCTAATAAACCTCGATGATGAATAGATGTAATAAAACACCGCACCGAGCCACCGGAAAGACCATTATTCAATTGTTCTAATTGGGAATAAATCGGACGGAAATATCTTTGTAAAACATAAGTATGCCGCTGCTGCCAGTTCAGGGAACTACCATAAGGCTTGTAAGCCAGTTTACCACCTTCCTGGGATAAATCACAAAATAAATCAGCTTTATTGATACAAATAGCTAAATGTCTAACATTGGGACATTGATGATGGAAAAATTTCACCCATCTGTCAAAGCGATTACACCATTGTTTTTGCGTGACAAACTGCTCCACATCTATACCTGGTTGTAAACTCATGCCCCGATGGGGTGGAAGAATAAGCAACACTCCCTCACTGTTGCGAATGAGAGGTAAAAATTGATTCCATTGTTCAGGACTATCCTTTTGCAAATTCCTGTCCCACACATCCCCCGCTGTATCAATCCAATCTACTACCATTTGCTTATTACCAGACGGTAGCCGCACCTCCATCTCTAAATACCGTTCGTAGGGCATTTGTCGAGGTGTCGCGTAGGGTTGTGAGTTTTCATCCAACAATTGCACTCTCAGATTGTCATAATCGAGATTGGCAACTTTGACATATTCACCATTGGGGTTGACTAACTCTAGTGCTAAGTGAGTCTTACCTGTTGCGCGATCGCCTATATATATTACTCCCACATTGATTATTTTTGTGACATTACGTATATCCAAACGTCATCATACAATAATTAAACCTAAAATAGGCTGTAAGTTTGTCATCAATGGTATAATTACTGTGGATTCTGTGTAATTTAAAAATTATGAAACTAATTTTAGCTGCGGCTACTGTTTTTACATTCACGTTAGGACTTTACACATTGCCAGTCTCATCTGCACCTGTAAAAAAACCTGCTAAAAACCCTGTGACAACGGCAAAAACACCAAACAACTTTCAACAATGGTGTGAGCAAAAAGCCAAGCTACCTCAACAGACGAGATACACGGTTGAAGTATTATTAAAAACTGCTGGTACGACAAACTGTACTCAAGCTCATCAAAAACTGATTAAGTTGACTACTCTTAACCTGTGGAAAAGTCAAATTAGTGATATCCAACCTTTATCAAGTTTGACTAATTTAACTTTTATCTCTTTATGGGAAAATAAAATTAGTGATATCAAACCTTTAGCAAATTTGACTAATTTAACTTCTCTTGACCTGGGTGGAAATCAAATTATTGATATCCAACCCTTATCAAAATTAACTAAGTTAACTACCCTGAATTTGTGGGAAAATCAAATCAGGGATATCCAACCCTTGACAAATTTGCATAATTTAACTTTTATCTCGTTGTGGAAAAATCAAATCAGGGATATCCAACCCTTGACAAATTTGCATAATTTAACTTTTATCTCCTTGTGGAAGAATCAAATCAGCGATATCAAACCTTTAGCAAATTTGCATAATTTAACTTTTCTCGACTTGAAAGAAAATCGAGTTAGTGATATTGAAAGTTTGTCAAATTTAACTAAATTGACTGCTGTTTATCTGGGAGAAAATCAAATCCAAAATATTCAATCTTTGTCAAATCTGACTAAATTAACTGCTGTTTACTTAGAAAAAAATCAAGTCCAAAATATTCAATCTTTATCCGCTTTGGAAAATTTACAGACTCTTAAAGTTCAGGATAACCCGCTTATTTCTAAACAATGTCCCATCCAACCAGAGTCTATTTGTCGTTTTAGTTTTTAGCAAATCACTAAGAGGTTGTTTGAAAAGTATTATATCAAACCCGTAATCTCCAAAAACCTAACCCCCCTACCCCCCTTCCCTGCAAGGGAATGGGGGTTTTAAAGCCTCTCCCCTTGCAGGGGAGAGGTTTGGAGAGGGGTCAGTCTATAC
>NZ_JADEWA010000409.1:0-4974 GCF_015207865.1 Dolichospermum sp. LEGE 00246 | reverse complement strand
GAGGGGGTTGGGGGTGGGGTTCTTGTACCTGACTGAATTAAAAACCGCCATATTCGTGATGACTAAGATTTGAACCTTAACAAGATTACGAAACACATAGATTTGTAAGGGTTGAGTAGTGCTCATTGGTGTTAACTTAAGTTAAAAATGGTTTATCTGTTGGTTTCTACACCCGCCAGAGAATAAATTCTCTGTCTCATAGCTCAAGTCCGTTAAAACGGACTCAGAAATTTTCCAAGTATTTAGTCATCTTCAGATGACTTTCGCTATTAGCAAGGAACTTGAGTTCCTTGCGGGATATAGGTTTTACGTAATTACTTATCAATAATTCTCAGGTTATAATTACTAGGATTTTTTAATTTTGCATAGGTGTATTCAGTAATTAATAGAGATACACCATAATTTTAAGTAGTGAGACAGAATTAATTACACAATGTCATTGCGTAAGCGTTGCGTGGCGTTAGCCATATGGAACGAAGTGAAATGAAGCAATTCCAAGAGTTGTGATTGCTTCCCTTCGCTCGCAATGACTGTAAATATTTTTGTCCAATTACTTATTTTCGCATATTTCGGTTGTCTCCCGTTTATTTACTGGTCATCATCTTGCAAAGTTTCAATTAACAAATTTACTTGCTGTTGTCGCTGCTGTAAAAAACTATCACATTCTTGTAAATACTCAACCGCAGTCGCAAATTCCGTAAATACATCGGCTAATTCTAATTCACCTCCCTCAATGCGAGTGATAATAGTTTCAATTTCTGCTATCTTATCTTCATAACTTCCTCCATTTGCAGATATGGATTTAACCGAATTATTCCGCTTTACCATAAATTTTTCTACCTACCTCAATAAATTATGAATTTAACCAATAATACAACAATTAGCAGTGTCTATGAAGTCTGTATTGGTGTCCCAGATGCTATTTCCGCAATTCAATATTGGCAACAATTTGGTTATCGGATTGGAGAAATAGGAGAATTAACCGCAACTATAGCTTATCAACTATATCGGGTAAATTCACTTTTACAGTCAATTCGACTTTATCATCAAAATGCAGATCATGGATTAATTCGGTTAATGATTTGGCAAAATCCTACATCTGCGGGTTTAGGTATCAGTTCTATGAAAAGAAAAGGTAATCGTTGGGGGACTACCTTAACTACTGATATACTGGGCATTTTAAATCATGCGGAAGCAGCAAAATCAATTGGTGAAAATATTCTTTACACTCAAACTCACTGGGAAGTAATTTATAACAAAGATCAAAAAATTCGTCCTTTTTTAGAACCGTTGGTGGGAGTACGCGAAATGCTATTACTTCAACCATTTAGTCGGCAAGTTTTATTTCAACGTTTTGGTTATGATGTTCCTAATTATGGACAGATTAATGATCATGCACCTTTAAAAACTAGTCAGTTTACTCATGTAGGTATAGTTGTCCAAGATGATAGTAAGGAAATTCTCAAGTTCTATGAAGAAGTTTTAGGTTTATTGCGTGTACGTGATGATGTAGAAACAAGTTATGAATCATCTTTGGCAGGAAGAGATTTTTTTACACTGAACCCAGGGGAAAATTTTATAGTTACGGCTTTTGATGATCCTTGTTCTTCTCAAACTGATTTTATGGCAGCGCGAAGTGGTAGACTTTATATTATTCGCTTTCCAGAAAATATGACGTTGGCATCATGTTTTACAGATGCCCAACCAGGAAGTTTAGGAATGTGTCTTTATACTTACAAAGTCCAGAGAATAGAGATTTTTTGGCAAAGAGTCCGAGAAAGTGCAGCCCAACAAATTACAGAAATTATTATTAATGAGTTTGCAGAAAAGAGTTTTTCTTTTGTTGCTCCTGATGGTTATTTTTGGAATATAGTGGAGAGTAAATAAATGATGTTTTGTGGGCATTTTCCACTCTAAGATAATGGTGCGTTAGGCGACAGAGTAACACACCATACGAATCTTTTTGAAATCAAATATTATTCCTATAATACCTAATCAGATTTTCTCATTTTGTTAATTTCTGCTTGTAATTTTTCAATTTCTTTTCTGAGTTTTTCGGCTTCATGATCTGGTGTTTCTGGTGTAACATCTACTGAACCGTCAGCAGAACGTTGATAATTGCCTTTTTTGATTTGCTGATATTCTTCTGATACTGCCCAACTGCGTAAATAGTGCAAGCGCTCTACTGGGAAAGGGTGACTCAGCATCATTCCTTGTCCGCCATTGTATAACAGAAATTTATATACTTGATTCAGCCCATCATCATCTAGTGCTTGATATTTTTCTGACTGCTGAATAAATTCTTGTAAACTACATTCATGGGCATATTTATGACTACCTCCAGAGAGTTTCATCATAGATGACATGACTGGGTTTAAATCATCCATGACTAATAAAGCCGCTCTATCTGCGGATAGTTCAGCTTTGCGTCGCCACTCAAAAAAGGCATAAATCAAGGCTTGACTGACAAAATTACCTAAACCGAAGGTTAATTCACCAATGACGGAAGCGGCATTCATCGCCCACATCGCCATTTGAATTAAAATAGTATGACCACATTTAATATGTCCCAGTTCATGAGCTAAGACCGTCCGTAGTTCGGCTTCATTAAGTAAATCTAGTAACCCAGTGTTAACGACAATATAAGGGTGTTCTTGTCCTAAAGCATAACTATTAACTTGGGCATTTTGAGCGATAAACAAGCCTGGTTCGCCACTAATGTCCAAATCTCGGACACATTCCCGGAATATCTGGTAAATAGTAGAATATTGGCGGGGTCCGACTTCAATGGAGTTACCCATTAAGTAGACAAGTTGGGGTCGTTCATAAACAAATTCTACAAATTTACGGGCGATTAAATCAAAGCCGGGTAAACTGCGTAAAGCTTGTTCTGCTTGACTATCTAATGGATGTCTGAAGGCTTCGCTGGAAATTCCTGGATAAGTTGGCATAATTTAGGAGAATGGGTAAATAAATGGTCATTGGTCATTGGTAAAGATAAAATAACGAACAACTGACAACGAAAAAAACTTGTTATGGAATTAAAAGCGCGTGATTGAGGCTGAAGTTCATTTATCATTACATAACTTCTTGCGATCGCAAGCAGGTTTCCCTTCCTGGCATCATCATTTGACAATGGCTAGGTTGGTAGCACGTGCTTTGCGATTAGGACGTAGTGCTTTAATTCAGGTAGGGGCAGTTTGTGGACATCAAGGACGATATCGCACCAGTTTTATCGCTTCTGCTTTAATGTGGCACGGTTCTGTAATTATTGTCGCTTCGGAAACTGTCCAGCAACGGTTGTTAAAGGTAGAAATTCCCCGACTCCAGCAGTGGCTACCAGCGAATAAACCCATTAGAACCGGTGACTTTTGGCCAAGTCCTGATTTTCAGGGTTTACTGTTGACTTCTCCTGAAGCTTGGTTGAAGGGACAATTTGCTGATAACAATCCATTTCCGGCGAATATTCCCACAATTATTGATGGCGTTGACGATTTAGAAGATTGGGTGCGTTCTAGGCTGACTCAAAGCATTGAAACCCATGATTGGGATCAATTAATGCTGGCTTATCCTTATGAAGCGGATTTAATTCGGGAAGTTAGGGTGGAACTAACATATAAATTATTTCAGCACCCCGAAAATCCCTATCACTGTTATCTGATTTCTCAGCCAGAAATTGATATTTTACAAGATTTATATTTAGCTTTAGATAAAAATCATCTTCCCGATGCTTGGCGAAAATTTTGGCAACAATTCCCCAATTTGGAAGATTCTTCTTCTCCTACTTTATTTTGGGCGACAATTTCCCGTCGTCAAGGATTATTTTCTTTACATTATGCTCCCCTGGAATTGGGTAAAATCCTCGCCCCAATTTGGCAACGTCAACCTGTAGTATTAATTGGTAGTTCCTTAGAACCAGAAACGGAAGCACCCCTTTTCCGTCAACGCTTGGGTTTAGAAGATGTTACTTGCTTGAAATTTGCTGCCGATAGTCAAGGGGAAGCAATTCAACTTTATGTTCCCTATAAGTTACCTTTACCAAATACACCGGAATTTCAACCAGCTTTAATTCATCAAGTTCGCACATTGGTATGTTTGAGTGCAACTGCACCAGGAATGACGGTAATATTAATTGGAGATGTACCCCTAAAAGCCAGAGTGGGAGCAATTTTGGCTTCGGAATTTGGTTCACGGGTACAGGTGGAAAAAACTTGTTTGGATGAAAATGGGATTTTGATTACCGGTTGGGAATTTTGGCGGGAAAATCAAAGTGTTTTACCATCACCCAGATTGTTAATTATTGCAACTTTACCTTTACCATCCTTGGAAAATCCTTTGGTAGCTGGTAGAGTAGCTCATTATAAGCGATCGCACCAAGACTGGTTTCGGCTATACTTACTGCCCACAGCCATGAATGAATTACAAAGAGCGATCGCACCCGTCCGCGAAAATCAAGGTATAGTAGCTTTACTCGATAGTCGTGTCGTTAACCGCAGCTACGGCGTACAAATCCTCTCTGCCCTTAGTCCCCTAGCCCGTTTGAACTATCTCGATCCTAGTCTGTTTTCTGCTAATAATGATTCTGGTTAATTAATTTCCCTGCCGAATTTCTATTAGAATTTAAATTAAACTCAAAAACAAACTCAATTATTGAATTATGGGTGAAGCAAAACGCCGTAAAAACTCACTCGCAGAAGACTACGGACAAGACACTACAAAAATATTACCTTGGATTCCCATCACAAAAACCCAAGCATCACAGTTTGTAGCTATCACCACTCGTGGTGCATGGATTGGTATTGGATCTATGGTTGTTGCTTGGGTAATCATCCGCTTTATCGGTCCCGCTTTCGGTTGGTGGGAAATTGTTGGGTAATTTGTCCTTTGTCAGTTGTCATTTGTCATTGGGAAGAAATATTCCCCCTACTTCCCCTACTTCCCCTACCTGTCTCTTATACAGATCTGGCTCTGCGT
>NZ_JADEWA010000408.1:0-4991 GCF_015207865.1 Dolichospermum sp. LEGE 00246 | reverse complement strand
TTAATAATAAACTCAAATTAATCAAAAGACTTGGATATGGATTTCGTAACTTTAGTAATTTTAGATTACGTAGTTTATTAAACTGGCACTTTAGTATTAATTCTCCATAAAAGTGACGCAAGAGCCAAAAATCTTTGTTTTTTGTTAGCATCAATCTCAATTTTTTGCTCCTCCGCTTTATCCATAATTTGGACAGCAATAGCAAAAAGAATATTAATATGATTGATGGCTGTAGCTTCAATTAAATCAGATATGGAAAAGAAGATTGTCAGATAATTATCGTCAAATTCTCTGGCAAATTCTGCCAACAATGTAGACTTACCACAACCGCGATGTCCTGCAAAAATTAGTTGATTGGTATAATCATTACCATCCAAAACTCTCTGTTCTAATTCTGCAATGAAATCATCACCATAAGGAACTCGAAAATCTGCGGTTTCTTCTGTTGTCACCAAAGGTTGCAATTGTAAATTACGAAATGCTTTTTGAAACGCATCAATCCGATCAGTTGCCATTGTTTATGCTCCTTATATGTTGACAGTTTTTATGTTATGTCAGTTATATCAATTTTATCTATCTAAAATCAATAGGAGTGTGTAATAGATAATTCTTATTCCACAAATCGGATAATACTGCTAATACCCTCACATTAATGCTAAAACTCACTATATTACGCAGTTGGGCTTTACCACTGTCTTTAGTCTTCAGTACCCAGTCTAGCATGATGGTAGTGTAATCCGAATCATAATTAAGAGGTATTCCTTACCCCAAAAAAGATAAAATCACCGAAAATTGATTTTCATAAAATATATCTGCAAGTAAAACCGACGGATAACTATGTTAGAACAAGGCAATATCAGTATTCATACCGATAATATTTTCCCGATTATCAAGAAGTCTCTCTACTCAGATCATCAAATCTTCTTGCGGGAACTGGTATCCAACGGGGTAGACGCTATCCAAAAGTTAAACATGGTATCCCGTGCTGGGGAATACAATGGCGAAATTGGTGAACCAGAAATTACCATTAGCATTGATAAAGACAACAAAACCCTCTCAATAGCTGATAATGGTATTGGCATGACAGCAGAGGAAGTAAAAAAATACATTAACCAAGTTGCTTTCTCCAGTGCTGAAGAATTTATTGACAAGTATGAAGGTAAGGCAGACCAACCGATTATCGGTCATTTCGGTTTGGGTTTCTACTCATCCTTTATGGTAGCGAAGCAAGTAGAAATTGATACTCTATCTTATCAGGAAGGCGCACAAGCCGTGCGTTGGACTTGTGATGGTTCACCTAAATTTATTTTAGATGAATCTTCCCGCACCAGTCGCGGAACTACGATTATCCTCAGATTAGAAGGGGAGGAAGAGGAATTTTTAGAACCAGCACGAATTAAGAATCTTGTCAAGACTTATTGCGATTTCATGTCAGTTCCCATTAAAATGGATGGGGAAGTTTTAAATAAACAAAAAGCTGCATGGCGGGAATCTCCCACTAATCTCACCAAGGAAGATTATTTAGAGTTTTACCGCTATTTGTATCCTTTCCAAGAAGAACCTTTGCTGTGGGTGCATTTGAATACAGATTATCCCTTTGTGATTAACGGGATTTTGTATTTCCCGAAAATGCGTCCTGATGTGGATGTAACCAAGGGACAAATTAAGTTATTCTGCAATCAGGTGTTTGTCAGTGATAACTGTGAGGAAATTATTCCCCAGTTTCTAATGCCCATGCGGGGCGTGATTGATAGCACTGATATACCTTTAAATGTATCACGGAGTGCATTGCAAGGCGATCGCACTATTAGAAGAATTGGCGATTATATAGCCAAAAAAGTTGGTGATAGACTCAAAGAGTTATACCGTGATGACCGCGAACAATACGTAACAGCCTGGAAAGACTTAGGAACATTCGTGAAATTTGGCGTTCTCAACGATGAGAAATTCAAAAAACAAGTTGAAGACATTATCATCTTCCGCAGCACAGCCAAATTAGAAGCCCCTGTAGCCGACACCCCAGCCGTTGAAGTCCAATCTACCGATGGTGATGCGTGGCAAGATGTTACCCCAGCAACCGCGACCAGCATCCCCTACACCACCCTGAAAGAATACTTAGAACGGAACAAAGAACGTCACGAAAATAAGGTATTCTACAGCACAGATGCAGCCAGTCAAGCCACTTATATTGAACTCCACAAAAATCAAGGTTTAGAAGTCCTCTATATGGACTCCTTCATTGATACCCACTTCATCAACTTCCTAGAACAAGAATATCGAGATGTCAAATTTACACGGGTAGACTCTGACCTCGATAATACCCTCCTCGATGACAAAACTGGCGAAATTGTTGACCCCACCACCAACAAAACCAAAGGAGAAGTCATTAAAGAACTATTTGAGAAAGCCCTCAACAAGCCAAAACTCAACATCCGCACCGAGTCCTTGAAATCAGACGACCCTCAAGGAACACCACCGGCAATGGTATTATTACCCGAATTTCTCCGCCGGATGCGAGAAATGAGTGCTATGATGCAGCAGCAAACCGTCGAATTCCCCGAAGAACATATTTTACTAGTAAATACTGCTCACCCGTTAATTCAAAACTTGATTAATCTCAGTCAAGGTAGTATTATTCAGGGTGATGGGGAGTCACAATCTAGCCAATTAGTAACAATGATGTGTCAGCACGTTTATGACTTAGCACTGATATCGCAAAAAGGCTTTGATGCAGATGGGATGAAATCCTTTGTAGAACGTTCCAATGACGTACTCACCAAGCTAACAGAACAAGCCAGCAAATAAACAGCCAGATAACCGACTTCTGCGAGAAGTCGGTTATAACACTTGATTTTTTTAGAGATTTTCTTGATGGTTAATATAAGAACGAAGCACAGTATTAATCATTGATTGATAGCCTTTTCCCTGGTGTTTAAACCATTCCAAAACGTCACTATCTAAGCGAATGGAAATAGCTTTTTTAGTGATTGGTTTCACCATTTTAGCTGTTTCCCAAAAATGATCGTCTAATTCGGGAATATCAGAAGTATCAATAGCAGAATCTGGGATATTTTGGATTTCTTCAAGACGTTTCGGCGAGATATTCATAGTATTGTCTCCTTTCTTTAGGGGTGGCTTTTCGGGCTGAAATCAGACGAATTTTGCCGTTTCTTTCGGTATGGGCTACGGTGACAAGAATCATTTCTTGTATTGCACCAATAGTAATTTCTCTAATTTCTTCATCATAGTCAAATCGTTCATCAATTGACGTAAAAACGATTCCCTGAAAAATTTCTTGTGCTTCCTCAAAGCTAAGTCCATGTTTTTTCTGATTTTGTTGATTTTTATGTTCGTCCCATTCAAATTCCATTAGACCTGTAGATACATTTTGTATATACACTATAGTAACATTAGTGACGAATGGTAAAGATTAAGATTTTCTCAAAAGGTCGGTAATACTTGCCATAATTCCCTAGACACTAGATAATTATTCTTTTTCCCGAACTTGTTGGGATATAATGGGAAGGTTGTCTTAAAATAGAACTCTAGGAGATATTTATTATGTCCCGTCGTTGTGAACTAACTGGTAAAAAAGCCAATAACGCTTGTTCCGTTTCCCACTCCAACCGTCACACCAAGCGTCTACAGCACGTTAATCTGCAAA
This sequence comes from Dolichospermum sp. LEGE 00246, assembly GCF_015207865.1. Classification (NCBI taxonomy): domain Bacteria; kingdom Bacillati; phylum Cyanobacteriota; class Cyanophyceae; order Nostocales; family Aphanizomenonaceae; genus Dolichospermum; species Dolichospermum sp. LEGE 00246. The sequence goes on along the minus strand of NZ_JADEWA010000408.1, from coordinate 1,327 downwards.
CCAAGCGGGTTTGGTGGGCTGCTGGTAACCGTTGGGTAAAATTGAAACTTTCCACCAAGGCTATTAAAACCTTAGAATTTAAAGGTTTAGACGCAATGGCAAAAGAAGCAGGAATCAACCTCAACCATTACTAAATAGTAGGGAACAGGTCAGAGGCAGGGGGCAGGGGGCAGGGGGCAGCCCTTTGATATTGATTATTCTACTTTCTACTTCCTTCTGACTCCTGACTCCTTTCATTAAACACTATTTAATTTAATTACACCCTGATCAAAAACGCGATTATTAGTACCAATAGCGCTCACTTCCATTCTATCTGCATACACATCATAGGCAGCAAAACTCAAATCACTGGTTGAATATTCTGTCCATTGAGAACGACCAACTGGACGATTACCAGCACCAGCACCACAGATTAAATAGGTAGTTCCATTAATAGCGCGAGTTCGTTCATAATTATGTTCATGACCATTGATATAAAGTTGAACATTGTATTTTTTAAATAGGGGAGTAAAGGTTTTAATAAAACTTGTATTATTTCCATAATGACCAGACGAATAAATCGGATGATGACCAAAGACAACTTTCCAAGGTGCTTTACTCAGGCTTAATTCTTTATCTAGCCAAATTAATTGATTTTTCCAATCAGCATTACCATTAGTATCTAAGGCAAAAAACTGAACTTTATTTTGACTAAATGTGTAATAACGTCCCTGCATATTAAAACCAGGATATTTAACTTGGGGAACACCATTATCCGTGCGAATATCATGATTGCCTAAACAAGCATGAAACTTGACACCATTTTTTAGTAAAGGTTGATAAGGGCGTTCAAAAACTTCCTTTATTTTCTCAATTTCCCCATTATTGTAGATGTTATCACCAGCTAAAACTACCAAATTATAAGGATTTTGCTGATGATAAAAATTCATAGCATTTGCTACAGCATATTGTCCCTTAGTCCCAGTTCCTGTATCAGCAACGGATACAAAGCGCAATAATAAATCTTTTTTGACTGGTTTAGCTGCTGTTGCTGATTGTATGAGAGAATTTGAATTTGACAATTTCCCACTCAAAAATCCAGATGCTATGGTGCTAATTCCACCTAAAAACAAAAATTGACGGCGGTTAATATTCATAATTCATCTAAACCTCCAGGAGACCCCCACCAAAACTGTACTCAGTTTGGTGATGGGAGGAATGGAGGGTTAATTGTGAAACGTCCCTTGAGTAATTTTGTGCGCCAGCACAAACAATGAAAGGGACAGTTGAGCAATTAACAAATCTTTGATTTTCCATATTCGTAACCGTCCTTTTTGTGAATTGATTT
>NZ_JADEWA010000407.1:0-4994 GCF_015207865.1 Dolichospermum sp. LEGE 00246 | reverse complement strand
GGTCGGCAGCGTCGGACGTGTATAAGAGACAGGGGCAGGGGAGGGAAGAACAGAAGTTTTTTCCGTCAAACCCACATTCAGCATGAGTAACTTAGAGCTTTCTTAAGTAATTGGACAAAAATATTTACAGTCATTGCGAGCGAAGGGAAGCAATCACAACCCTTGGAATTGCTTCATTTCACTTCGTTCCATATGGCTAACGCCACGCAACGCTTACGCAATGAAATTGTGTAATTAATTCTGTCTCACTACTTAAAGTATTTGATTATGGAGGTAATTGCTGAAAATTTAGAAAAATTTCCGATTTTATCCCGTATTATTACAGACAAGCATATATCATAATAATCAACTCTTTAAAAAAACTTCTCAGGTGCAATATGAGTTCAGAATCCCATGTTAAATTCACAATTACTCTTTTCAATCCAGATTTCGATGCAGAGGAGCAGGAACGGGAAACACGAAATCTGCTGGGAGAAATTAAAGACTTAGATGTGGAAAGTGCTGGATTTGTAGAAGTGACAGAAATACCAGAAGGAGCTAAATCTGTTGGTGGTTTTTTAGTCGGGGCTTTGCAAGCTGAGGTCACTATTAGTAATTGTTATAAATTGTTGGCATGGTTGGGCGGCTTGGGTAACAAAAGTATTGAATTGGAAATTGAAGTCAACGGCAAAAAAGTGAAAGTGAAAGCCAATGGTCAGAAAGAACTAACAGCAGCACTGGAATTAGCACAAAAATTTATTGCAGGTAACTAAGAAATTACACAATATAAGGAAAGAATAACGAGATGGCGAAAGTAGCACTACTAATAGGAGTTAGTGAATATGAATCTGGACTGAACCCATTGCCAGCGACAATTAAAGATGTTGAAGCCATGCAGCGAGTTTTACAAAACCCAGAAATTGGTGGTTTTGAGGTGGAATGCCTATTAAATCCTGATCCTCTGCAAATGCAAACAGCTATTGAGAACTTGTTTTTAGATAGTCAAAGAGATGACATTGTGCTGCTTTATTTCTCCGGACATGGGATTAAACATGATAATGGCAAACTTTACTTTGCTACTAAAAGTACCCGGAAAAATGAACAGGGAGAACCGAGTAGAGCCTCCACAGTTCCAGCCGATTTTGTCCATGACATCATTAACGATAATCGTAGCCGTTCCCGAAGACAGGTCATAATTTTAGATTGCTGCTTTAGTGGTGCTTTTTCTCCCGATACCAAAGGTGAAGATGATATATCTTTGAATTTTGAGAAGGTTCAACTGGGTGGAGAAGGTCGAGCCGTCCTGACATCTAGCACTTCAACTCAGTATTCTTTTGAATCTGTTTACACTAAATATTTAGTCCAAGGAATTGAAACTGGTGAAGCTGATGAAAATCATGATGGTTTTATCTCTGTTAATGAATTACATCAATATGTTCAAAGAAAAGTTCAAGAAGATAAATATGAAATGAGACCGCAGATTCAATCGGTAATTAAAGAAGGTTTTAATATTGTGCTAACTAAAGCACCCATTCACAACCGGGAAGATATATACAAGGGAATAGTTAAGTCTTGGATACGAAGTGATGGTCAGATTTCTAATGTCGGACGTGCGGGATTAATTGAGCAACAAAATCGGCTAGAAATAGAACCTGACAAAGCTACTGCAATTGAGGCAGAAGTTTTAAAACCCCACAAAGATTACTTGAGAAGATTGGATTTATATAAGACAGAATTTCTCAGGATAACCCAGGAAAATAATCCGACTAGCGAGATTAATCATGATGAATTAAAAAGGCTACAACAAGAATTGAGATTGAAGAATGAAGATGTGGACAAAATTAACAATCGTAAAATTTCCCCAATCCCTCCACTGAAGAAAATTATTCTATATTTGCCTAAGATCAATCTTTTACAATACGTAGTAGTCGGCATGATTGGAATAATGATTGGTTATGTATTTCGACAACCACCTATTGCAAATTCCTGTGATAAAGAGACATATAACTTGAATGACAGAATTAGTTTAGGTGAAGAAATTCTCTTAACACAAGATAAAAACCCAGATAAAGAAGCTGGAGTTAAAGCATTTTTAGATGGTGATTGTAAAACTGCTATTGAGAAGTTAAATTTATATCGCAAAGCTGAACCAACAGACCCAGAAGCATTGATTTATCTGAACAATGCTAAAGCTCGTGAGAATGGAAATAGGGTCAAAATTGCTGTCAGCGTACCCATTGGCCAAAGTCCAAACATAGCAAAAGAGATGTTGCGTGGTGTTGCTCAAGCTCAAGATGAGGTGAATAATAATAATAGTGGTATCAATGGTAAAGCTTTAGAAGTAGCGATCGCTAATGATGATAATGATCCTTTTACTGCTCGAAATATTGCCAAGGCATTCGTTACCGATAAGAATGTATTAGCTGTAGTAGGCCATCATTCTAGCGATGTCACAAAAGAAGCAGGTAAGGAATATAACTCTGGAGAACTTGTAGCTATTTCTCCTACTAGCACTTCTATTCAAATTTCTAATTTTAGCCGCTATGTTTTTCGCACAGTTCCTAACGATAAACTCGCAGCAGAGAAATTAGCCGAATATATGGTGACAAATTTGCAAAATAAAAAAGCAGCGGTTTTCTATGATTTTGGCAGTGCTTATAGTGAGTCCCTAAAAGAAGAGTTTGCTAAGGCTGTTAAAGACAAGTATGGAGAGGTACTTGAGACATTTGACTTGTCCAAGCTTAATTTTAATGCAAATACTGCTGTCAAAAAAGCGATTAGTCAAAACATAGAAGTCTTGATGTTAATCCCGAATTCTATCACAATGGACAAAGTACAGGAGGTAGTTAAAGAGGTTAAAAATAATCAAAAACAGTTAAGTTTACTGGGGGGAGACGTGCTTTATAGTCCAAAGATTTTAGGAATTTGGGGAAAGCAATTTGAAGGTATGGTGGTAACAATTCCCTGGAACATTGATAGTAATCCCAAATCAAACTTTGTCAAGAATTCCAAGACATTGTGGAAAGCTCCTGTGAGTTGGCAAACGGCGACAAGCTATGATGCAACGCAGGCAATAATTGGAGCTTTAAAGATAAATAACACTCGTAATGGAATACAAAAAACGCTTCATAGTTCAAGTTTTTCAGTTAATGGTGCAACAGGAAAAATTCAGTTTTCAGAATCAGGCGATCGCATAAACAATAACATCTTCTTAGTCAAAGTTCAACAAAAACCTGGAATTGACAAATACGAGTTTGTGCCGATTCCTTAATTTTACAACTTTACCGAATAGCAATTACAAATTATCCTTAACCCAACTTCTAAAATTCCGCATAGCCTGACTTCTCCCAATAGTTAAACACTGCCGTACATACTCATTAACTAATTCGACAATGGGAATATCAGGAAAATTAGGACTAGATTGAGATTTTATATATTTCCCTTCCCGTAACAAGAAAATCTCCAAACCTTGTTGTTGATATCGCCACAGTTCAGGAACTCCCAAAATTGCATAATTGTCAAATCGAGTCCGAGAAGTAATATCAATTTCAATAGCTAAATCTGGTGGTGGATCTATATTTAAATCAATCCGATTTTTGCCAATTACAGCAGCTTGATTTTGAATATAAAAACTAGTATCTGGTTCTACAGCTTGCTGCATTCGCTTATTTTTAAGTGTTGTCGAACCAAAAGGCTCAAAATCAATTTCCAATTTATCTAATAAAAGTTTAACTAAATCACCAATAAGTTCTTTATCTTTTTCGTGTTCAGGTAAAGGAACCATAATTTCCAACCAACCATCACTATAAGAAATACGCGCCGCACGCCTTTCTCCCATTTCCTCCAAAATCTTTTCTAACTGCTGCCAACTAATATCCTTGAGTAACATTTGTTGACCTGGATTGACAATAATTTGTTGCAGTTCTAAAAGCATATCGCCTCAAAGATTATCCAATTTTTTAAGAATTATCTTTCTTTATAATATGACCATTCACCCCTAGAATTGGTATTTCCTGTAAAATTAACATCTGAGAACCGTTAAACAGGAGAAACCAGGCGTGCCTACACTCGGTGTTAATATTGACCATATCGCTACCATTCGTCAAGCACGGCGGACAGTAGAACCAGACCCCATAGCAGCAGCAGTATTAGCAGAATTAGCAGGTGCTGATGGCATTACCGCCCATTTGCGCGAAGATAGAAGACATATTCAAGATCGAGACGTACGGCTATTGCGACAAACAGTGAGAACCCATTTAAACTTAGAAATGGCAGCAACCCCGGAAATGTTAGCGATCGCTCTAGATATCAAACCCGATTATGTTACCTTAGTACCAGAAAAACGGGAAGAAGTAACAACAGAAGGTGGGTTAAATATTGTCGGACAAATTGCTAGAATAGGAGAGATAGTTGATAAACTGCAAAACGCCGGCATTCCCGTTAGTTTGTTTATTGATGCCGAACCACCACAAATTGAGGCATCTGTCAAGGTAAAAGCCAAATTTATTGAATTACATACAGGGCAATATGCGGAAGCCAAAGACGAAACAACTCGGCAAAAAGAACTAACTTTATTAGCCCAAGGCTGTGAACAAGCCATTAAAGCTGGGTTGCGGGTGAATGCCGGTCATGGACTCACCTACTGGAATGTTTACCCCATTGCCGCCCTTCCAGGCATGGAGGAACTCAATATTGGTCATACTATCATCAGTCGGGCAGCTTTAGTAGGTATAGAAAGAGCAGTCCGGGAAATGAAAGAGGCAATGCGGGGTAATTGGTAATTGGTGATTGGTAATTGGTAATTGGTAATTGGTAATTGGTAATTGGTAATTGGTGATTGGTGATTGGTGATTGGTAATTGGTAGTTGGTAGTTGGTAGTTGGTAGTTGGTAGTTGGTAATTGGGAAATATATTCCCCCTACCTTTTGCCTCTTTGGACTAGTAGTTCGTCAAATTTATTTTGACGGGTAATGATCGGAAAAAACTTCTGTTCTTCCATCCCCCACCTCCCCCAC
>NZ_JADEWA010000406.1:0-5019 GCF_015207865.1 Dolichospermum sp. LEGE 00246 | reverse complement strand
TTTTTATACAGTATTTTTGGAGAATTTTAACAAAAATATACCAATTGCAAAAGCTAAACCACTGTAAAAATAATACAACCAATGCCAAGGTAACACACCCAAGGCAAATAAAACACCCCGCTTCTCAGAGAAAAAACGGTAAACGGAAGCATTGATATTTATAAGTAGTATAGATATAACAGCAGCAAGAATTAATAGTTTCCATTGCCACCAACAAGCAACCAAAGTCAGTAGAAATGAGTAAACTAAAATCACACTTAGCCGACTTGACCAACCAAGATTCAAATCAGAAGGCATTTTTCCTTGACGGAGTATCAATTGAACCCAAGGTAAAGCGCGATCGCACACATCTGCTTTAATTAAAGATATTACTCCCCATCGTTTTAAATGTTTTACTTGTAAAGCCTTGTCCAGCCTAATTTTATAACCTGCTGCTTTGAGCCGATAGCCTAATTCAATATCTTCCACACAGGGACGACAATAGGTTTCATCAAAGCTCCTCATAGATAAGAAGATATCACGGCGAATCGCACCATAAGCCCCCCAAGAAGTGAAAGCATCCTCTTTAGCATTTTGATGGGTGTAATGATGAAAAAGATTTTTGTATTGGGAAAGAAAACTTCTTTACTCTTTACTCTTGCCTCTTGCCTTGCTATAACGACAATTTTCAACGCCAACCTACTTACCTGAGTTCGACATAAGTTTACACAGACATTACATAGCTTGAGAATATCAGCCGATAAAGTTTCTTAACAAAAGCGATCGCTACTAGTTATAATTTTCTGTAAGTTGAAAAAAACATTAAGATTAGCGTAAAAATTACATTAAAATAAAGATTACGCTTCTATTAAACTGACTAGCTAAATACCCAAATTAGGAGGAATATATATGGCTCTCGTACCAATGCGGTTGCTTTTGGATCATGCTGCTGAACACGGTTATGGTATCCCCGCTTTTAACGTCAACAACTTAGAGCAGATTCAAGCAATCATGAAGGCTGCGGTTGACACAGATAGCCCCGTAATCTTACAAGCTTCTCGCGGCGCTCGTAATTATGCCGGGGAAAACTTCCTCCGTCACCTGATTTTGGCTGCGGTAGAAACCTATCCTCAGATTCCCATTGTCATGCACCAAGATCATGGTAATGCTCCTTCTACCTGCTACTCAGCGATGAAGAACAACTTCACCAGCGTGATGATGGATGGTTCTTTGGAAGCTGACGCTAAAACCCCTGCCAGCTTTGAATATAACGTTAGAGTTACGAGCGAAGTTGTCAACGTCGCTCACGCTTTGGGTGTCAGTGTTGAAGGTGAACTAGGCTGTTTGGGTTCTCTAGAAACTGGCGCTGGTGAAGCTGAAGATGGTCACGGTTTTGAAGGTACACTAGACCATTCTCAACTGTTAACTGACCCTGATGAAGCTGTTGAATTCGTAGAAGCAACTCAAGTAGATGCTTTGGCTGTGGCTATCGGTACAAGTCATGGTGCTTACAAGTTTACTCGTAAGCCTACAGGTGAAATTTTGGCTATTAGCCGCATTGAAGAAATTCACCGCCGTTTACCTAACACCCACTTGGTAATGCACGGTTCTTCTTCTGTACCTGAAGATTTGATTGCACTGATTAACCAACATGGTGGTGCTATTCCTGAAACCTACGGTGTACCTGTGGAAGAAATCCAAAAAGGTATCAAGAGTGGTGTGCGTAAGGTAAATATTGACACCGATAACCGTTTGGCTATTACTGCGGCTGTGCGTGAAGCTTTGGCTTCTAATCCCAAGGAATTTGATCCTCGTCACTTCCTCAAGCCTTCTATTGTATATATGCAAAAGGTTTGTGCTGACCGTTATGTACAATTTGGTACTGCTGGTAACGCAAGCAAGATTAAGCAAGTCTCTTTAGAAGATTATGCTGCTAAGTATGCTAAAGGCGATTTGGTCATGAGAGCGGCTGCTAAGGTTTAATCTTTTTCAGTCATAAATTAGGGTATAGCATGGCTATGCCCTTACAAGAATAAACCAGGTGGCGTTAAAGTCTCCTGGTTTTATTAATTAATGTGATAGACTTAAGTAATAGCAGTAAGTAAGGCTATTTGTGTCAGTAACCCAGCCCTAAAGGGACTGGGCTTGTAAGAGTAATCAAGCAAGCCGTACTGACCAGACCACCCTGAGCGTCTTGCCCTGAGCGAAGTCGAAGGGAGTCGAAGGGTAGCCGTTATTTGAGTCACGACACCTCGGAATGCGTTCGCGCCAGCGTGCCGTCAGGCATAGCTAGTTCCCCGCTCTGTCATTTGCAGTTAAACAGTTTTAAGGTCACTGAAACAGTATTGCAAGTCTAAAAAGCTTTTATAACTGGTCGTTCGCGCAGCGTGCCGTAGGCATCAGCTAACATTACCCCAGAAATGGGAGGCTCTTTGGAGCAAAACATTATGCGTACAGAGTTAGAGAATTTGAATCGGTAATTGTCCCGTTGAAAGTACATCACAAAAGTACCCCGAATTTCCTAACTCCAAGGCGGTAATGAAAAAAGATTCAAAGCGGTTAAAACCGCCCGTTTCGTTTCCCTCTCAGGGAGCCAAGCCGCTGAGTTTCCCATTTACCGGGTATTCTTATGACTACCAATTTACAATCTACATCCTTGAGTAGTTATCTTTATAATCAGGATTATTGTTTATGGCTAGAAACGACAGCTAAGTTATTGCGTAATCATCAATTAGATCACGTTGATTTTGAGCATTTGATTGAAGAAATAGAGGACATGGGGAAAGAGAAAAGACGTGAACTTAAAAACCGACTCATAGTTTTACTCATGCACCTACTCAAGTACCAATATCAATCTGAAAAACGTTCTTCTAGTTGGGTGAGGACAATTTGGGAACAATTTTATCAAATTGAATCTTTATTAGAAGATAGTCCCAGCCTTAAACCTTATTATTTAGAAATATTTTCTGATTGTTACTTAAAAGCAGTTCGTGCGGCCAGCACTGAAACTAAATTACCTATTAATTCTTTTCCCACAGAGTCTTCTTTTCTCGCTGATGATCTGACTAATCCTGATTTTATCACTATGCAATTAAGTTAAGAAATGTAACTGCAAATTCAGTTTCTTTAATTGATTGCAATGGGTAAGCTGTTACGCAGCTAAATTTGATAACCATAATTTACTTGAACTTTGTAGTGCGGGCATCTTGCCCGCTAGAATTATACAAACTAAATGCACAACAGCTTAATCTATTGGGGAAAAAAGGCCAAAAAATAGGGGGAAGTTGAACTTTCCCCCTGGTTATTGTTGTGATGATCATTTGGCTTGTGATTGTCTTTGAGTTTCTGTCTGAGCATTTGTCTTTGTTTTTTCAGTTGCCGTTTTCTAGCAGAACCACCTCGACCTTTATCGTTTCTGCCTTCTTGACGCGGGGATTCCCAGCGTTTTAGTCGCATAGTTTTTATTGGTAAAGTTTCACGATGTAGTTCTACAGTAACATGGTTTTTCCTCAATGGCTACTGTATTTTGCCGTAGGGAGAAAATATTTAACTTTGCTGAATATGACTATGTAACATGACTAAGGTTTCTGCTAATTGACTCAAGCGATTTTCTAGGTCTTGTTTGCGTCCTAAAAGTTGTCGTAATCTTTGGTGACGGGCGATCGCTATACTAACACTAGGAACTTGTTCAACTGGACAGGGACGAGACCACACTTGACCGGCTGTATCTACTCCACATAATCGGTAGTCAGTGTGTAGTGGTTTATGAGATTCTTTTTCACTACTAGCACAGATTTCTTCGACATAGTTCATGAGACGCTCTACTTCTGCATGGCGCAATGCGGCTGTTCCTACTGTTTCTGGTTCTTGAACATTAGATTCCAACCAACCATTAATAATTGGTCCTTCCAAGTAAATATCCTGAATCTGCTGTATTATTTTTTGTAGTTCTAGTTGCCAATCAGCTACTTTGTCTTGAATTTCTTGGAGCATATTCATGGCCAGTGCTGGGTTAGCGCTGTGACGATGATTGCTGAATGATGGAGTTTTAAATTTCGGGAGAGTTGGCGTTTTTTCTCCATTGTCTTGGGCTGGAAAGGCTGAGACGGAATTATGGTGAGGAAATAAATTTGCCTCTGGAGTTTCATGAATAACTGAATCTGCTTCTAAGTTACTATTATAAGTCTGGGTTGTCTTTTGGGAATTTTCTGGAGATTCCTGGGGACCGATACTAATGCGAAAGGAAAAGGAACGTTTGCTTTCTTCACCTGGTTCTGTGGTGACATCATCATTGCGAGTTTTTAAATCATGCAGCGTAGCCTCTATCCGTTTTAGCCCTGGTTTCATAAGCATATCCTAAAATTTATGGTCTTTGGCAAGAAAGAATTCAGGAGTACAGAAAGGTGTTGATTTTGGGGATACTTGATTTAACTCGTGTATTCTTCCTGATGAAACATTATATTATCAAATAATGGGGAAAATAATTTTGGTGACAGGTGCAGCCCGCTCTGGTAAAAGTGAATGGGCGGAAGATTTGGCGATAAAGTCGGAAAAAAATGTTGTCTACATTGCCACAGCTACACAAAATCCTGATGATCTAGAATGGCAAGAACGCATTCAAAAACATCAACAACGCCGTCCTCAAGATTGGATAACTCTTGCTGTTCCTGTGGAACTAACTGCTGCTTTGGCTCAATCTCAGCCGCATACTTGCCTGTTGGTGGATTCTTTAGGAACTTGGGTGGCTAATTTTCTGGAGGAGGAGGATTTAGCTTGGGAAAATACTGTGAGGGAGTTTCTGGCAATTCTGCCGTTAGTGGCTGCTGATGTCATATTTGTGGGGGAAGAAACAGGTTGGGGTGTAGTTCCAGCTTATCCTCTAGGGCGCAAATTCCGCGATCGCCTGGGCGCTTTAGTGAGACAATTAGGGACAATCTGTGAACCTGTTTATTTGGTGACGGGTGGTCATGCCTTGAATTTGAGTTTATTAGGTGTAGCATTACCAGTAGCTAAATAGGGAGTGGGGGGAGTGGGGGGAGT
>NZ_JADEWA010000405.1:0-5028 GCF_015207865.1 Dolichospermum sp. LEGE 00246 | reverse complement strand
ATACTATTCTAATAATTAAAACCTATTTTGTCTCTACTTTTAGAGGTAAATTTGCAAACTTTACTTTCTACCCGTAGGTTTATGAATTATTAGGCAACAATGCTTATAGTTGAGTTGTTAGGTGATGAAACACCTAATTTTGTAAGTGAGGCTAATAATTGTGTTAAATCAAATGGACGCATCCGATTTGATTGTTGCTTTATCTGATCAGCAGCAAGAAATAGTGACTGGTGGGGCTGACTTTGAACTAGCTTCTAGTAACTATGCTAACAAGGGATCGCTTTTAATGGGATCAAGCGTCTCCGGTCCTCAAGGTAGCAGTGCTACTTCCGCAGGTAAGTCTAATACCATTCTAACTGCGGGACAAGATTTCTTAGGCTTAGGTGCAGAACCCCCCAGCACCGTCGGGGCTTTAGGTCCAGCGGTGCTACCAGGTGATGGAACAGCAACAACGACTGTACCCGCAGTTCCCATTCCTCCAGTTGCTAGTGGAGTTGGATCTCTAGGGATTCTTGCGTAGATATGGGCTAGTCAGCCTATAAATTACCTAATCTTGAACCAGGAGTGAACTGGTGCGGCGGAGTGGGATGGAAAATTGAAACATAAAAACTTAAAAAGCAACTTGCACCAGCTTTTTGTGAGTTTTTAATGGTTAGTTATTCCCACCACTCTGCACGGCTAGTACCGCAAGGCGGAAGTCAAAAGTCAAAAGTCAAAAGTCAAAATGAAGACAGTATAGGCTTTTGGAGGATTTAAGTAGGTGAACACAATAAAACCAAACTGTGTAAAGAAACGTAAAATCGTCCAAACCCTCTTCACACTTGCCTCTTGCCTCTTGCCTCTTGCCTTTTGCCTTGCCATAACGACAATTTTCAACACCCACCTACTTAGAATGGTTGGTTTATTTACGCCAACCTGTACTAGTCAACACTTTTTGCGAGAACAAAAGGGGGTAAGGGAAATGATAAAAGCTTGCTCAATGTAAGTGAGGACTTTGAGAAAGTTTGAGCTTTTCCCTACTTCTTCTTAATGCTTGATCTGCGTTAAAGATTTGAGAAAGCAATTTCCACAGCTATGGAAGAACTATCTCTACCCCCTTCACTAGATTATAACCTATCATCCAATTATTTTTCACGATGTGAACACAGAAATTTGCTTGTTTTTATTCCTAATAATTTATTACCTGAGATAGTTGATGTTTGATTGCATCATATTAGCAATTTCTATCTTAGATCAGACTATTTTAGCCCTCATAGAAGGTGTAATACCGTGAATTCCTTACAGAGTCAAGATAATAATTCTTGGTATAACTTCAATAATCCAACTACAGAAGATTTGCATATACTAGAAACTAATGAGTTTCTCCCCCATATTGGTAAATGGATTCATCTTGGTGGGGGAGTGATGATTGCGATGTTTGTAGTTGCTGTGAGTCTCACATCTGTTCTCTATTACAACATCACAGTTAAAGTTCCTGCAACTATCCGACCATTGGGAGAATTACGGTTAGTTGAATCTGCAATGACGGGAACTATTAAAAAAATTGTAGCTAAAGAAGATCAGGTAGTAAGCAAGGGAGAAATAATTGCTTATCTTGATGACTCCCAACTCCAATCTCAGAAAAAACAACTGCAAAATACTATTCAGCAAAGTCAATTACAACTTCTTCAAATTGATGCTCAAATTAATCAAATCAATACTCAAATAATTGCTCAGACTAACTTAAATGACCGTACCATTATGGCTGCACAGGCCGAATTAACTGGCACTGAACGCAACTATAAAGATCAGCAAATTAAAACCGGTGCGGAAATGACACAAGCTAAAGTAGCTATAAATTTAGCAAAGGAGCAACTAGCAAGATTACAAAAAGAAAAGGTATTAATAGCCACTGTGGAAGAAGCAGAAGCAGGTTTAAAGTTGGCTATATTACAGCGCGATCGCTTGCAGAATATAGCTCAATCGGGAGCAATATCTCAGAATTTAGTCGAGGAAAAAGAACAGGCTGTTAAGTCTGCTCAAGCCAAATTAGAACAAGCCAAATCTAGTTCTAAAAATCTCCAAGAAGAAAAAGAACAAGCTGTTAAATTAGCACAAATAAACATACAAAAAGCAAAAATTGGCATTAATCCCAGTAATGCAAGTGTAACAGTAGCTTTGGAAAGAATTAGGCAAGAAAAAGCCAGAGGTGAGGGCAATTTAGCAGCTTTAAAAAAAGAACGGGAACTATTAATCCAGCAACGTCTAGAACTGCAAAAACAACAAATTCGCACTCGTCAAGAATTACTACAACTAGAAAATGAGTTGAATAAAAGTGTAATTCGCTCCCCAACAAATGGCACCCTAATGCAACTCAAACTCCGCAACTCTGGACAGGTTGTACAACTTAGTGAGGCTCTTGCTCAAATTGCTCCTGTGGATGCCCCTTTAATCATCAAAGCTCACGTTTGGGCTAAAGATATTGACAAAATAAAAACCGGTCAAGCAGTACAAATGCAGGTTTCATCTTGTCCCTATCCAGACTATGGAACTCTTAAAGGAACTGTAAAAACAATTGCACCAGATGTTCTAGCAACTACACAAAATAACTCTATTATCAGCACCCCCCAGGTAGCTACTTACGAAATCAATATTGAACCACAAAGTCTATTTTTAGGAAAAGGTAATCATTTATGTTATCTCAAATCTGGCATGGAAGGACGTGCTGATATTATTTCTCGTCAAGAAACTGTACTACAATTCATCCTCAGAAAAAGCAAATTAATCACCAATTCATAAATTAAATTGTAGACAGAATTAAGCAATAATTCAAGCCAATACAAGCGTTAATCAACCTAAGTTCTTCTGGATAATTATGTTTAATATCTTCAAACCTCATGAGAATTATCAATGTGTTTTACAGTTAAGTGAAGAAGACTGTGGAGCAGCTTGTTTAGTTTCTATTACCAAACACTATGGACGCTTTTTAAGTATGATTAAAAGTCGAGAAGCTGTTGGTACTGGACAATTAGGAACAACATTATTAGGGTTAAAAAGAGGTTCAGAAAATCTTGGTTTTAATGCTAGAGCCGTCAAAGCTTCTCCAGAAATTGTAGACAGAATTACAGAAATTACATTACCTGCAATTATCCATTGGCAAGGCTATCATTGGGTTGTTTTATATGGTAAAAAGGGAAAAAAATACGTTATTGCTGATCCGGCTGTGGGAATTCGTTATCTGACAAAAGAAGAATTAATCAATGCTTGGGATGGGGTAATGCTCTTATTAGAGCCAGATCCAGACCGCTTTTTTGAACAACCCCAAGAAGAATCAAAAGGTGGAATAACGCGCTTTTTTCGTCGGCTTTTACCCTATCGTGGCTTACTAGCTCAGGTTTTAATGATTAATATTGTCCTGGGTTTACTAGCTTTAGGAACTCCGGTTTTGATTCAATTATTAACAGATGATGTTCTCGTGCGTGGAGATGTACAATTACTTACTGTTGTCGTTTCCGCTGTTGTTGTTATGAGTTTATTTGGCGGAGGATTGCAAGTATTTCAAGCCTTAATGATTTCTCATTTTGGACAAAGATTACAACTAGGTTTAGTTCTAGAATTTGGTCGTAAACTTCTCCAATTACCATTAAATTATTATGAATCCCGTCGAAGTGGAGAAATTACTAGCCGACTGCGAGATATCGGCGAAATTAATCAATTAGTATCACAGATTGTGATTGTTTTACCTAGCCAATTTTTTATCGCTGTAATTTCTTTTGGCTTAATGTTATTTTATAGTTGGCAATTAACAATAGCCGTTTTATTTGTTGCTGGTTGCATGACTTTATCTACCTTACCTTTCTTACCCATTCTCCAACAAAAAACCCGCAGTCTTTTAGTCTTAGGAGCAGAAAATCAAGGTGTTTTAGTAGAAACATTTAAAGGCGCACAGGTAATTAAAACTACAAATGCTGCTCCTCAATTTTGGGATGAATTTCAAAGTCGGTTTGGTCGTTTAGCTAATCTGGCTTTTAGCACGGTGCAAATAGCAATTATTAACGGGACTATCGCTAAAATTATCTCTACAATTGGTGGTGTTATCTTACTAGGCTTTGGAAGTATGTTAGTAATTCAAGGCAATTTAAGCATCGGTCAAATGTTAGCTTTTAATGCTTTACAAGTAAATGTTGTAGGTCTAATTAACTCATTAGTTGGCTTTGTTGATGAATATTTTCGTTCCCAAACAGCAGTTTCTCGATTGTTAGAAGTTATTGATGCCACACCAGAAGTAGTTGGAGGAAGTCAAAAACCAACTGCACAAATTTCTAGTGTGGCAGATATTAATTGTTCTCATCTCCAATTTCATCACGCAGGTAGAGTTGACTTATTAGATGATTTTTCTCTTCAGCTTCCTGGGGGAAAAGTCATTGCCTTAATTGGTAAATCTGGTTGTGGTAAAAGCACCTTAGCTAAATTATTAGCTGGGTTATATGTACCAGATTCCGGGAATATCCGCATCGGCTTTTTTAATATCCAAGATATTGCTTTAGATTGTTACCGACAACAAGTAGTTTATGTTCCCCAAGAACCTCATTTTTGGAGTCGGACAATTTTGGAGAACTTCCGTTTAGGTACACCTAATATTTCTTTTGAAGACATAGTTCAAGCTTGTGATATTGCTGATGCTGATGGTTTTATTAGTCAATTACCTAATAAATATCAAACCGTATTAGGGGAGTTTGGGGCGAATCTTTCTGGGGGACAAAGACAAAGATTAGCGATCGCTCGCGGAATTCTCACAAATCCACCTATACTAATTTTAGATGAAGCTACCGCCGGATTAGACCCTATGAGTGAAGCTAATGTTTTAGATCGGCTTTTGAAATATCGCAGAGGTAAAACCACAATTTTAATTACCCATCGTCCCAGCGTTATCCACCGGGCTGATTGGATTGTTCTCATAGAAAAAGGTCAAGTCCAAATTCAAGGAACTCCTGATACTTTCTTATCAAAACCCGGAGAGCATTTACAGTTTTTAACCGGTCTCTTATA
>NZ_JADEWA010000404.1:0-5049 GCF_015207865.1 Dolichospermum sp. LEGE 00246 | reverse complement strand
TTATTTGATCTGTCTAATTGGAGACTTGCTGTTTTTGTTTAACATTCTTAAAAGAATTCAATAGGTAATTGTTATGAGTACCGTTTTAGTAGTAGAAGATGGCTTAACTGATATGGAATTTATCAGTAAATACTTACAGCAAGCTGGTTATTTTGTGGTTTGCGCTACAAATAGTGCAGAAGCACAATCTAAAATAGGTAGGAGTAAACCGGATGTAATAGTTTTGGATGTAATTTTGCCGGGTAAAAGCGGCTATGAATTTTGTCGGGAGTTAAAAAATAATACCGAAACTAGTAATATTCCTGTAGTTTTTTGCTCTACTAAAAACAGTGATGTAGATAAAATGTGGGGGAATATGTTAGGTGCTGATGCTTATTTAGCTAAACCAGTAGATAAGGAAGAGCTAGTGCTGACTTTAAAAAGATTGATTAAATGATGGATTGTGGATTAGTCACCGAATTTTAGATTTTAGATTTAAAATTTGAAGAAGTCTGTACCCTTTCGGTAAAGCAATCTGCATTTTCAGGAGCTAAAAAGAATTATTGAGGGTGGGGGAAACTAATTTTGGAAACCAAACAAAAATTTTTGAGCTTTTCTTTAGGAGTCAGAGATACAGCAGTAATTCCCCTCGAACAAATTACGGAAGTTGTGCAAATACCACTGACAGAAATATGTGGTGTCCCACAAATGCCTAATTGTGTTGTCGGAATTTATAATTGGCGGGGGGAAATGTTGTGGTTGGTTGACTTGGAGGAAATGCTAGGTTATCCACCACTTTTGCAAGGGTCAAATGTTTTGTCCAAAATGATGGCATTAGTGGTAGAACAAGAAGGTAAGTATTTGGGAATATTAATCCGTCAACTCATAGATATTGATTGGTTAGATACCCAGCAAATGAAACAACCATCTGGGGAGGTTTTTTATCCAGAAATGATACCTTTTTTGCAGGGATATTTCATTAATGATTCTGAACAAATGATCTTTAATTTGGATGCTTCAGCAATGCTGCAAACTTCTATCTGGACAACACATAGTTAAATAAGGAGTCAGGAGTCAATAAAGAATAAGAAGTTTAGTCATCATAATTTTTATTCCCTATTCCCTATTCCCTATTCCCTACACTTTACTACAATTATTGAGGTTAATGGCATGACAACTTTATATCAAAACCAAAATGAAGATGCTGGAAACATTTTTAGTCCATCACAACATGAAGAAAAGAAAAAAGATAATGGCAATGGATCTAATTATGATTCATCTAGTAAAAGTTTAATTGCCCAGGAATTTAAAATCTGGAGACAGCGATTTCAAGAGATAACTACTAAAATGCGCCTAGTTGGGGATTTGGAGAAGTTATTATTTGTAACAGTAGCAGAAATTAAAGCTAAGTTAGTATGCGATCGCGTCTTAGTTTATCAGTTTAACACAGATGATACTGGAACTGTTTTAGCTGAATCAAGAAGCACTGGTTGGACACCTGCGATTAATGAAACTCTGGCGGCTATTGTGTTTGGTGTTTATACCAGTGCAGATTATTTAGAACCTGTAATTATTGACGATATTAGTAAAATTCAAGTTACCCCCTACCAAAAGCAGCTACTCGAAAAATTTCAAGTTAGAGCTAGTTTGAGCTTACCTATTTTTATTGATGGTAAAGTGTGGGGGTTATTGGTAGTTCATAGCTGTGGCATACCTCGACAATGGCAAGAAACAGAAACCACACTTTTATCACAAATTACCACAGAAATCACTTATAGAGTGCAGGGATTTAAATTACAAAAAGAACTAAAACAATCTTCCCTAGCTAAACAGTCAGCAGCAAAAGTTATTACCAAGATTTTACAACAGCCAGATGTCGAAAAAATCTTTCAAACGACTACTCAAGAAGTCCGCCAACTATTGAAATGCGATCGCGTTGGGGTGTATCGTTTTAGTGATGATTGGAGTGGTAAATTTGTCTCCGAATCTGTGGGAAATAATTGGGTGAAAGTTGTCACCCCCGATTATAAAATGGTTTGGGAAGATACCCACCTTCAAGAGACAAAAGGTGGTAGATATGCCAATGGAGAAACCTTTGTCGTTAATGACACCTATAAAGTAGGTTTAGCCCAATGTCACATTGATGTTTTAGAACAGTTTGAAGCCAAAGCTTATATAATTTCTCCCATTTTTTCTGGTGAAAAATTGTGGGGTTTATTAGCAGCTTATCAAAATACTGGAGCGCGGGAATGGCAAGATTGGGAAGTCAGCTTTTTAAATCAGATTGGTTCACAATTTGGTGTAGCTGTTTCCCAAGGAGAATATCTGGGAAAAGTACAAAAACAAACTGAACAATTAACTCAGATTACCAAACAAGAAAAGGCTTTAACTAAGATTATTAACCGCATCCGGCAATCTTTGGATATGGGAGAAATCTTTAAAATTGCTACTCAGGAACTACGTCAGGTTTTGCGATGTGATCGGGTTGCAGTTTATCAATTTCATCCAGATTTTAGCGGTAAGTTTGTTGCAGAATCAGTGAGCAATGGTTGGGGTAAATTAGTTAGTACAGACCTGACAGATATCATTGAAGATACTTATCTGCAAGAAACCAAGGGCGGGCGGTTTGCTAAAGGGGAGGCCATAGCGGTAAATGATATCTATCAAGCCAATATTACCCCTTGTTACCTGGAATTATTAGAGCAGTTTGAAGCTAAAGCTTATATCAATGTCCCAATTTTCTTCGGCGATCAATTATGGGGTTTATTAGCAGCTTATCAAAATTCTGCACCTCATGAATGGCAATCTTCAGAAGTTAGCTTTTTATCTCAGGTAAGTTTACAATTTAGCCTAGCTAAAACCCAGATAGATTATCTACAAACCCTAGAATCTAAATCAGAAGAATTAGCGCAACGGGCTGAACAAGAAAAAGCCATAAATAGGACTGTGAACCGAATTCGTCAATCCTTAGATGTAGAAGAAATATTCAAAACAACTACCCAAGAAGTTCGTCAGGCTCTGCAATGCGATCGCGTGGGAGTCTATCAATTTCTCCCTGATTGGAGTGGTAAATTTATCGCCGAATCAGTAGGTATGGGTTGGAAAAAAGTAGTAACACCAGACTTCCAAATGGTTTGGGAAGATAGCCACCTCCAAGAAACCCAAGGTGGTAGATATGCCAAAGGTGAAATCTCTGTAGTTAATGATATCTATCAAGTTGGCTATGCTCAATGTCATATCGAGATTTTAGAGCAGATTGAAGTTAAAGCCTACATCATCGTCCCCATCTTTTTTGAAGAAAAATTATGGGGCTTATTAGCAGCCTATCAGAATTCTACAACCCGTGAATGGCAAACTTCAGAAGCCAACTTTTTAACTCAAATAGGATTGCAATTTAGCCTAGCTAAATCCCAAGTTGATTATCTAGATAGATTACGACAACAATCTGCCAAAATTGCCCAGATAGTTGAACAGGAAAAAACCTTCTCCAAGATTGTTAACCAAATTCGTCAGTCCTTAACTTCCGGGATCGAAGAAATTTTCAAATCTACCACCCAGGATATCCGCCAACTATTTAAATGCGATCGCGTCGCAGTCTATAAATTCACCTCAGACTGGGGTGGTCATTTTGTCGCCGAATCAGTAGCCCCAGGTTGGATCAAACTAGTTACATCCGAACTAAAAACCGCCTTTAATGACCCTTGTTTGCAAGCCATGAACGGTGGTGATTATAAAAAAGGTCGCAAATTAATAGTCAACGACATTTATCAAGCCAGCTTTGATACTTGTTACATTGAACTCCTGGAAGGATTTGAAGCCAAAGCCTATGCAATTGTCCCCATCCTATTTGGCGAAAAACTCTGGGGACTACTGGCAGTTTATCAAAACTCTAGTACCCGCCACTGGGAAGAGCCTGAAACCAATCTGTTAGCGCGGATTGGTGATCAATTAGGACTAGCTTTGCAACAAACAGAGTTCTTACAACAGCTACAAACCCAGTCAACCAAACTATCAGAAGCAGCAACAAGAGAAAAAGCAGCCAAAGAACTACTCCAACAGCGTTCCATTCAACTGCTAATTGCCCTGAAACCAGCCCTCAAAGGGGATTTAACAGTCCGCGCCCCCATTACTGAGGATGAAATAGGAACAATTGCTGATGCTTATAACGGGACTGTGCAAGCACTACAGCAGATCGTTATTCAAGTACAAACAGCTTCTCAACAGGTAGCCCAAACTTCCAGTAATAGCAGTACCTCACTGGTGGGATTGACTCATTTAGCCGAACAACAATCTGGGGAAATCACTAAGGCTTTAAGTGATCTGCAACAGATGGTAAATTCTACCCAAGCGGTAGTAAATAATGCCAAATTAGTACAGATAGCCGTCCAACAAGCCAACAAAACTGTAGATTCTGGCGATACCGCGATGAATGAAACAGTTAATGCTATTCAAGCCATTCGAGAAACTGTAGCTCAAACCAGCAAAAAGATTAAACGTCTGAGTGAATCATCCCAAAAAATCTCCAAAGTTGTAAATCTGATTAGTAGCTTTGCCACTCAAACTAACGTTCTAGCTCTGAATGCAGCTATTGAAGCCACTAGAGCCGGTGAATATGGGAAAGGCTTTGCAGTGGTAGCTGATGAAGTCCGTTCTTTATCTCGTCAGTCAGCAGCCGCAACTATCGAAATTGAAAAATTAGTTCAGGAGATTCAAGCGGAAACTGGGGAAGTTGCTGTAGCAATGGAAACAGGGATTCAGCAAGTTGTCGAAGGAACTAACTTAGTTAATGAAACTCGTCAAAATCTTAATGCCATTGTGTCTGCAACTGCGGAAATTAGTCAATTAATTGAACGCATTACTGAAGCCACCCAAGTACAAATGCAGCAATCTGGTACAGTTACTAAATCCATGAATGATGTGGCAGAAATCGCTAACAAAACCTTTGGGGAATCTCAAGAAATTGCCCATGTTTTCCAAAGCTTAACTGGAATGGCACAGGATTTATTAGCGACTGCTAGTAAGTTTAAAGTCAAATAAATAGGGAGTGGGGAACAGGGGAGTGGGGGGAGT
>NZ_JADEWA010000403.1:0-5052 GCF_015207865.1 Dolichospermum sp. LEGE 00246 | reverse complement strand
ATTAATGACCTTTACTTAACTTTCTTAAATATACGCATACCATTCAGAAATAGTGGGTTAATAACAATCTCATTAGTGGTTATACTCAAAACGGCTAGAAGCTGGACTTTTTTATCATACAAAGAACAAGTTCAAAGCCTCTCCAGTATTAAATATTATTCCTTTTCCCTCTCCTCTTATAGGGAGAGGTGCAAAGGAGAGGTTTACCAGAGGGAGAGGGGTTTAGCCACCAATAAATAAATTATACACACTAAAAATCTAGCTTTTTTATTATGTTTAAAAAGCTAAGTAGGTGAACACAATAAAACCAAACTGTGTAAAGAAACGTAAAATCGCCCAAACCCTCTTCACTTTTGCCTTGCCATAACGACAATTTTCAACGCCAACCTACTTAGAGGTTGTTTGAAAAAGCCTAATTTTAAGTAATTGGACAAAAATATTTACAGTCATTGCGAGGGAAGGGAAGCAATCACAACCCTTGGAATTGCTTCATTTCACTTCGTTCCCTATGGCTAACGCCACGCTACGCTAACGCAATGACATTGTGTAATTAATTCTGTCTCACTGCCCAGGAACTAGAAGTCACGGCTATACAGGCGAAACCCACCTACGTTAATAACCTTGATTTTTTATTAGTCCACGAAGGTGGACTCTGTTTGTGTAGTAGCGTATCCCTGGCGGGAGCTAGAGGCATCTTTACTAATCGCCATAAACTTTTAAAACATCCTTTTGGCATACTTTTTAAGTAACAGGATTACCCATTACCCATTGCTGATTTTGGACAAGAGTATGCACTTGCCAATTAGGATCAGTTTGGGGATAATCTAAACGGTAATGTCCACCCCGGCTTTCAGTTCTAAAAACAGCACTTTTAAGAATTAATTCCGCCACATCTAATAAATTATGAGTTTCTGCCCACAGCCGCAATTCCTTTTCAATTTGTGGTTGTTGAAAACTAACTGATTGTCTAGGTTTTAAACTCAATAACAATTGACTTAGGGGTAAAGCAGCAAAGTCTTCTTGCCAAGATGCAACTTGAGAAATGGCATTTTCTAAACTTGATTTTTCTCGACAAATACCTGCACTTTGCCAAACTACACGGGGTAAGTTTTGGCGAATTTCTGCTAATTGTCTTTGTTGATTTTCCCACTCGATTAGAGATGGGTTAACTGCCAAACTTTCAGTTTCAATAATATTAGTAGATTCCTGTTTTTCCAGGTGCAATTTTTCATAGTCAACATTAGCCATTTGCGCCCCAAAGACAATACATTCCAACAACGAATTACTAGCTAAACGATTAGCACCATGTACTCCCGTACTGGCAGTTTCTCCAATGGCGTATAAACCGGGAATATTCGTGGCATTCATGACATCCGTGAGGATACCACCCATCCAATAATGGGCAGCAGGTGACACAGGAATGGGTTGAGTAAAGACATCAATCCCCCAATGTTGACAAACGGCGATGATATTCGGGAAACGATGGCGAATTTTGTCAGGGGGAATGGGGCGCATATCTAACCAGACATTCGCTGTAGCCGGGTCAGCAGCCGTTTTTTGTAAATGACTGAAAATCGCTCGACTGACCACATCACGGGGTGCTAGTTCCCCTGCTGGGTGGTAATCAAAGGCAAAACGTCGCCCGGTGTCATCCACCAAATGCGCCCCTTCTCCACGCACAGCTTCACTAATGAGAAAACGTCCTGGTTTACTCAGGGCTGTGGGGTGAAATTGGACAAATTCTAAATCACGGAGAATTGCCCCCACCCGCCAGGCAATAGCCACACCATCACCTGTACTCACTGCTGGATTAGTGGTTTGGGCAAATACTTGACCACCGCCACCAGTAGCTAAAATCACTGCCCCGGCTCTAATCCAGGTAATTTTCCCTTGATAAAATAGGCTTGTTCCCAAACATTGACCGGTTTGGGGTTCTATCCATAAACTCAAAGCCAATGCCTGCTGAATGACTTTGATATTCTCACGACGGAGAACTTGATCTGTGAGGGTGGTGGTAACTTCCCTGCCTGTGGTATCGGCTGCATGAAGCACGCGAGGACGAGAATGGGCTGCTTCTAGGGTTAAAGCCAAGTTACTGTCATGACGATCAAAAGCTACGCCCAGGTCAACGAGGGATTGAATACAACTGGGGGCTTGTTCGGCTAGGAATTTGACAGCGGCGATATCACATAAACCAGCCCCTGCTTTTAATGTGTCTTCAATATGCAGTTTTGGCGAATCTTCTGGGGCGACGGCTGCGGCTATGCCACCTTGCGCCCAATCACTGGCAGAGAGTGAGACTGTTTCTTTAGTAATTAAGCCGACTCGTAAGGATGTGGGTAGACATAGGGCTGTGTATAGTCCTGCTGCACCGGCACCAACTAC
Organism: Dolichospermum sp. LEGE 00246; assembly: GCF_015207865.1. Classification (NCBI taxonomy): domain Bacteria; kingdom Bacillati; phylum Cyanobacteriota; class Cyanophyceae; order Nostocales; family Aphanizomenonaceae; genus Dolichospermum; species Dolichospermum sp. LEGE 00246. The sequence goes on along the minus strand of NZ_JADEWA010000403.1, from coordinate 2,667 downwards.
TAAAACATCGAATTGGTTAGGAATATTTATATCAGGCAAGATGGGGTGATGGGTGATGGGTGATGGGTAATGGGTGATTGGTAATAGGTAATAGGTAATGGGTAATGGGTAATAGGTAATGGGTAATGGGTGATGGGTAATGGGTAATAGGGATATTTATTAGATATCTTGCTTTTTGCTTCCACCAATCACCAATCACCAATCACCAATCACCAATTACCAATTACCAACTAGGGTTATCTGTAGATACCGTTATTGATGCGATCGTCGCCTTCGTTGAAGTTAGGCTCTAATTCTGTCACGGTGAAATAATCCAAGTTAGCTTGCAAACGTTCTTTTTGGCTATCGGTCAATCCTGGCAGATTTAATACATCTTCTACTTTTTCGTAGGGAGCATTTTTGACAATCTTCTTAGCCAAGGTGGGATAAAGTCCTGGATATTGTTGGAAAGCCCGCATATTGGTATTATTCAAATCAATTTTCTTACCAAAATCTGTTCCTAGCTTCTGATCTGCTTTGTTTTGACGGGCAAGTGCTAAAACTGGAACTTGATTTCTCACAAAGCTATTGAAACTAACAGCTTGGGCTGTTTGAGTAGTTCCCAGTATTCCCCAGCAACCTAGCAACAATGTAAACACAGTAAATAAACGCACCAATCCTTTCACGATTTTTACCTCTTTTTTTCCAGGAATAATAAAATTTTGCAGCCAAAAGCCATGAACTATAGGGCATAAGCCAGAAGTTGCAGGGTGTTAGAGCAGTTTTTTTCTAACTTAATCCTGGCTTCTTCATGGTTTAAGCTTGAGAGCTTGCACAACAGTCATCAAAAACTAATATACAGCGTATCAATATCCATAATATTTACGACTATTTGGTTTGACTTGACTTTTGCCAAAAATCTGACCTCATAGCACCTCCGATCCCATTTTTCGGTGTTTACCTGAATTGATGGGAATTTCACGCCAGGACTGCTGCTAATAAGAAGAGACTGTCTACTAGAATTGTACTCAAAACCGCCCCCCCAAAGGCATACCAATGGGATTGCTTATGGAGTAAAGAGACTGTTCCTACTGTCATCAGCATCAGGGCAAGAATGACTGCCCAGCCTTCTCCCCAAGGGGTTTGGACTTGTGCTAGGGCATTTTGTAAGATTTGTGAAGCACCTGATGGATCTGTTCTCATAATTTGTCGCCAATAAGGCATCAAATCCACCAAATAAAAATAAATATCGGTTAAAACCGTTCCTAGTAAAGAACCGAGGTAAAACCAATTGCCGACCTTACCCCAATTTTTCGCTAAACACCACACAGCAAAAGGTAATCCTAATGCTTCTATTGGTATATGCCAGATTGGTTCATATCTTAACCAACCCCAATAAATCGCTCCTGTTAACCAAGTCCAGCTAAAGCCAAAGAGTAAATCTCCCCACAAGTAGGTTTGTGAACGTGACATTAATCTCATACTGATCCACACCCAAAAGCCTGTCATTAATACACTAAGAATGGGAGAAGAGCGCACCAATGGAGCTTCTACAAACACTGGTACTGATACTAAGAATACCGATGCTAAAAATATTAACCAATTTTGTCGGGAAGATAGGAAATTTGGTAAATGATGATTTTTCAGGCTGTGATTGATATCTACAGTCGGGTGAGTAGCTGGGTAGGCGGAGAATGTATGATTAATCAAAGTTTTTAATATTTGTTACTAAACTTTACTTATTTCACAATATCATAACTGAAAATCCCCCAGGGGGGCATCTTGATTATACATAATATTTATGGAGGTATGCACTCAATCGGCAAAGGAATATGACCGTGACCTTGGCTAAGTTTTCAGAAGCGATCACTTTGGAGTAAGCCACAAAATAAATGATCCTGTTTTGTCATGCTGAGTGTAGCGTTCGCGGAGCGTGGCGTTAGCCATAGCAAAACGAAGCATCTCAAGAGATTCTTCACTACACTTGGTTTCGTAATGCCTCTGGCACGCTGCGCGAACAGAATGACATTGGGCATTTCTTTTTGTGGAGTTCTCTTGGCGACTTGGTATTGATAAATCACCAGATTAATCAGAGAAATTGTGAATTTTGTGATTGAGTTATAAGTTATTTGTATAAGATTCTAGTAAAAAAGGACTTTCTCAATTATTGGGGGTCTATTCTCAATAATAATGAGAATTTTATCAATAATCAAACGATTTTTGGTGATTTCAGCTAGGGGGCTTGACAGTGTTCCGAGTTTTTGGTAGGATTGTGTTATTGGTGGAAAATTGTGCGCTCATATATATAAGGCTTTTATTTATCAAGATAATTATTTCCCATATAAATTCCAGAACTAGGGAAATAAAAAAATCATAAGAACACCCGGTAAGTGGGAAACGAGCGCGTCTTTAGACCTGAGAGGGAAACGACACGAGCAGTTCGACAATCTCACTGACCACGGTTTTAACCGCTGTGGATATTAAAATTGAAACCAGATTTTTGATTGGAATCTGGAAACCAACTCCCATTTCTGGGGTAATGTTAGCCTGGACCTGTTATAACCTGAGTTCGATGTAAGAAAACCAGCTAAAAATGAGTATTCAAAAGGGTTAGAGGCTTTTCTGGAAAGAGCCTATGTTCTCAATAAGCCTTAATTATTGAGAATTAATAGGAACCAGCTTAGATTT
>NZ_JADEWA010000402.1:0-5064 GCF_015207865.1 Dolichospermum sp. LEGE 00246 | reverse complement strand
CAACTCCCCCACTCCCCCAACTCCCCTACTCAACAGTAGCGGAACTCAATTTCATTGTTTCCCACAAAACCATATTTGGTGTTGTTGTGGGGAGTGGTTGGTGGAGGGCAATTAGTTGTGCCAAGGTAGTTTTTAATTGTGTCCGGGGGACGATATCATCAACAAACCCGTGTTTAAGTAAGTCTTCGGCGGTTTGGAAATCTTCTGGTAGTTTTTCTCTGAGGGTTTGTTCAATTACCCGTCTACCAGCAAAACCAATTGTTGCTTTAGGTTCGGCGATGATGAGATCACCCAACATGGCGAAACTGGCGGTAACACCTCCGGTAGTGGGGTTGGTTAAAATGGGAATATATAATAGTTTGGAGTCTCGGTGACGTTGGAGGGCGGCGGATATTTTGGCCATTTGCATTAAAGACAGCATTCCTTCCTGCATTCTTGCACCGCCTGATGTGCAAATGATGACTACAGGATAACGGCGTTGGGTGGCTTGTTCAATCATACGGGTGAGTTTTTCACCGACGACAGAACCCATGCTTCCACCCATGAACCGGAAGTCCATGACTCCTAATGCTAGGGGTAAGGTGTTAATTTGACCTAATCCAGTTTTGACAGCATCTACAAGTCCTAGTTTTTCTTGTGTTTCTCGTAAGCGATCGCTATAGAGTTTGCGATCGCGGAATTGTAAGGGATCAGTAGGATATAAATGCTCATCTAATGGTTTCCAAGTATTAGCATCAATTAATTGGCGAATCCGTTCATCACTATCAACTCGATTATGATGACCACAATCAACGCAAACCATTTGATTAGCTCTTAAATCTTTTGTATAGCTCAGAACACCACACTTAGGGCATTTATGCCATAAACCATCGGCAATTTCCCGTTCTTGGCGTTCTGAATTGGTGCTTCCCGATTTACGCCGATTTGCGAACCAATCAAATAGAGACTTTAAACCGCGTGATTCTTCGTTGTTTGCCATTTTTATCTTATGTAATTAGGTATTAGGTCAAAATCAGAACTATGATTTGGCTGATTAAATGTCTTAACTATGATTTGTGTGACTGTTTTGATTTGGATGATTAGTTAATCATAAAAATCACAAAAATCATAAAAATCATAGTTTAGACATATTACCAACATCTCAAATCTCAATAGGGTAATAGCAGCTACAGTCAGTGTGGATACAGGTTTGGGTTGATAAAACCATAAGCATGAAAAAAAGATTTAAAAAATGATCTTAATATCCAGGCAAAAATAATCTCATATAGTGGGACAAAATAGTTTCACCGCAAAAAACAGTGATTACCGCACCCAAAGCTAGGAAGGGACCAAAAGGCATTTTTTGTCCCATTTGGTGACGGGAGAGGATAATTGCGCCCCCACCGATGAATACTCCCAAAATGCAGGAAATAAACCCCGCTATGAGTAAATAACGCCATCCTAACCATGCTCCCATCATAGCAGCTAATTTAGCGTCACCTGCACCCATGACCGTTTTGCCAAAAGCCATAGAACCTAAAAGGGCGATCGCATCAAATAACCATAAGCCCAGGACAGCACCAACTATTCCAGTTATTAAGCGTTTTGATAAGCCCACCGCAGTCGGGTCTGATAGCCAACCAACAGCCATTTGAAAGACTATTCCTAAAATTAAACCCGATTTAGTCAACGGGTTGGGTAGGGTCATTGTATCTAAATCTATAAGAGATAAAGCCAATAACCAACTACAAAAAGCCCAATATCCCAGGGTAAAAATTGAAAATTGAAAAACCCAAAATACTATTAAAAATATTATCCCTGTTAACGCCTCTATTAATGGATAACGGCGAGAAATCTGAGTTTGGCAATAACGACACCGCCCTTTTAACCACAACCAACCAAAAACTGGGATATTATCATAGGCTTTTAACCTATTTAAGCATTTGGGACAGCGAGAGGGTGGCCACAGCACTGACAACCCAGTCGGTAGCCGATAAACTACAACATTAATAAAACTACCGAGAGATGTCCCCAAGACAAAAACAATGATACTTGCTGGAATATAAATCAAAATGTCCATATTGTTATTTGTCAGTTGCTAGTTGACTAATACATATAGGACTCAATTTGATTTAACGGGACAAAGCATTCCTGTGGTAACAGCACTGGGTAATGAGTAAAAATCACTTTACCCCGATGAGTTACCCGACTAATTGCTACCCCTGTAGCTTTTCCTACTATTTCTGGATGGACTTCACAGTAGGTATAGTAAATATGACTAGCGGCTCTAATTACAGTAGGATCAATCAAAGACGGGTGCTTTTTTTGTGAGGTAAAATTTGCTTGTTCTTGTTGTAAAGCGTACACTATTTGCTTTTATGTAAGTTATAGATTTGCTCTTAGTTTATCTGAAAATTTTCACAATAGATGCTGAAATTTCCAGATTTATCATTTAACGTGATTTTAATTCCAGAATTTCCATGAGTGCTTCACCCATAGCTTGACAACCGACTAGTTTCATTCCTGGGGACATAATATCTCCTGTGCGATAACCTTGTTGTAAAACTTGTAACACACTATTTTCAATTAAGTCTGCTGCTTCTGGTTGGTTGAAAGCATAACGCAACATCATGGCGGCACTTAAAACCTGTGCTAAAGGGTTGGCTTTATCAAGTCCGGCAATATCTGGGGCTGAACCGTGAACTGGTTCATAGACACCAGGACCATCAGCACCCAAACTGGCAGAAGGTAACATTCCTATACTACCAGTTAACATCGCCGCTGCATCGGAGAGAATGTCACCAAATAGGTTGCCTGTGACAATTGTATCAAATTGTTTGGGGGCGCGAACTAATTGCATGGCAGCGTTATCCACATATAAATGAGATAATTCCACATCAGTATATTCTAAGGAAAGTTGAGTGATGCGATCGCGCCACAATTGAGATACTTCTAACACATTGGCTTTATCTACAGAACAGAGTTTCCCACCCCGTTTCCGCGCTGTTTCAAAGGCTACGCGCCCAATCCGTTCAATTTCCGATTCTGTGTAAACCATCGTATTTACACCGCGTTTTTCTCCGGTTTCGGTAGTAAAAATACCTTTGGGTTTACCAAAATAAATTCCGCCGGTGAGTTCCCGCACCACCATAATATCTACACCTTCCACAACTTCCCGTTTCAAGGTAGAAGCGTCAATTAATTGGGGAAGAATTTTTGCAGGACGTAAATTAGCAAATAGTTCTAACCCAGCCCGCAACCCTAACAAACCTGCTTCTGGGCGTAAATTCGAGGGTAGAGAATCCCATTTATAACCACCAATAGCAGCCAGGAGGACGGAATCACTATTGCGGCACATATCTAAGGTGACAGCAGGTAGAGGTTCGCCGGTTGCGTCAATAGCAGCGCCACCGATTAAGGCTGTAGAAAATTCAAAGCTAAGATCAAATCGGTTCCCTACGACTTTTAGCACGTCCACCGCTACGGACATAATTTCAGGACCAATGCCATCGCCAGGAAGTAAGGTAATGCGGTAGTTTTGAGTCATAGTCAGGTTTTGCTGGGTAAATGTTTGTAGATAAAATATCATACCTAGCAATTGTGCCAAATGGCGTGTTTTTTTATTTTGGGCAATAGGGATTTGAGCTTAAGAGAAGATTCAATGAACTCCCCAATCAAACTTTTTGGTCAAATTAAAATTGAGGCTCAACAAATGATTAATTTAGATACTGGCACTGCTATAGCTTTTATAGCCGAAAATTCCTCTATTCGTTATGAATTGCGACAATATGTAAAAGAACAAGAAATGGTAATGACTCAAACTGCGTTTGCTGAGTTCACCACCATAGTGAAAACTATTGCGAGACTATCAGAACAAAATAGAGCTAATCGCCTTTTACAAAGAGTAACTATCATCCCCGATAATCCATCACCTAGAGCCTTAAATCTGCAACCAACACGAAAATTAGGAATAAACGATATTATTATATTAGGTACAGGTGATCAACTAAATATTTTCACCACTACAGCAGATGCAAAAGCAGTCAGAGCCGCTTCTGCTCAAGGTGTAGATTTTGATGTATATATTCATCTACCTTTTCCTTTAACTGGTAATTAATCATGCAAATCACTATTTCACCACATCTACAAAGTACATATAAATTAATTCAAAATGCTTTCCCCAAGGGAATAGAACCACAATCTTATTTACCGCTTTTATCATTACTCAGTGAAGAAATGTCAGATAGGAATTTAGCTGAAGTTGTTGCTTACTATAGCGGTAAAGATTATAGTCTTGTCCTCAATGATGTATATCGAGTACAGTCAATTGATGTACCCACATCTGAAGCTATTGCTAATTTAAAGGAAAGATTACTTATGTGTGGTTATATACAGTGGCTTGAGGAAGGGAAATTATGACTAGGACAAAACCTGTGCGTTGTCGTCAACAAGGTAGAATTTTTCTAGAGTTTACAATATCAGTAGGGGTTTAGCAATGCTCATTGGTGTCAACTTAACGTAAAACCTGTAGCCCGCCTGGGAATGATAGCGTAGCGTGGCGTTAGCCATATTCCCAGTCTAATAGCAAAAGTCATCTGAAGATGACTAAAAATCCCCAGTTTACTTTAGTAAACTTTACTTATTAGCCCGGAAATTCATTTCTGGGCGGGGCTGTCAGCCAAACAAATAAGCTATCTGTAGCTTAAGTTGACACCAATGAGCTTTTGCTAAACCCTTACCATATTTGTCTGTTTACGATTAATACAATCATTAATCAAAGCCTAAAGCTGGCTATTTTCGTCAAAACATAAAATGATTAATTTGTACAGGGCGTAAGTCCTAAAGAAGTTGGGTATATTATCATCAATGACGAAATTTTACCCAAGACCCAACATTCTATTCACTTGTGGTAATGCTAAAGGTTTCCGTTCGATATTTTGGAAACATTCAATTTTTTTAAGTTGTATACAAGCAGTTTTGAAATTACTGATTTTTAATAAAACAATATCTTGATAAACTGCATCTTGGGGACTTTTTATTTCTGTCACTAAATCCTGTAATTGATTTTGGCTAATAGCTAAATTC